>CAZPBZ010000220.1:0-3221 GCA_964584765.1 uncultured Thermodesulfobacteriaceae bacterium | reverse complement strand
GGATCCTCGGTTTCCGCATGGCGCCCACCCGGACCATGGCAGACCTCGCATCCTGCGTTTTTCAGTTCAGGGGTCTGCTCAACGCTGACAAAACCGCCTGGCTTGCCGTATCCTGTGGTATGGCAAGCATAGCATTCCTTGAGTTCGTCGGCTTCAAGCCCTTTTGTCATCTTTTGCACACTCTGAAACGAAAGGCTTTTACGGGCATATTTGTAGTAGTTCTCGTATTCGGCTTGGTGGCATGGTAGACAGCTATCAGAACCCACATAGATCCTTGATTTGGTATCCTGCGCCCAAGCGGAGGTAGATACAAGAACGAGAAGGATCAGATAAACCAACCCATTAGTCTGATGTGTTCTTTTCTTTACTTTCATGGTATTCGTCACCTTCAAAGGGATGTCTGAAAAATATTTCCTCGAGCCCTAAAGGATCCAAGACGAGTGAGACTGAGCCATCCCCCATGATGGTGGCACCGGTGATCCCCTTTACGGTGCGGTAGTTTGTCTCCAGGCTCTTAACAACAATCTGTTGCGGTTCCAGCACTTGCTCCACAGGTATGCCGAAGGCCCTTCTCCCTGTATCCACAAAGACCAGCACAGAGGTGTTGCCACCTGCGGAAGGCGCCCCCATGTTAAGGATTTCCCTTATATCCACAATAGGAAGATAATCACCGTGGAATGGGTACACCATTTCCTCGGCTCCGAAACTTTTGACAAGGCCCTTGTCGAACTTTTCGGTTCCAAAAATAGCATGCAGTGGTAACAAGTATGAATTGCCACGAACCATCACGTGCAAGACCTTCATGAGGGCAAATGTCAAGGGCAGGCATAAGGTAAACCTGGTCCCCTTGTCCTTTTCCGTATCTATATCTACGGTGCCGCCAAGCTGATCAATCTGTGTCTTGACCACATCCATCCCAACCCCTCTTCCGGAGAGTTCAGTAACTTTTGATCTCGTGGAAAATCCGGGCCTAAGGACAAATTTCAGCAAGGCTTTCTTGCTTATATTTTGATCTTGCTGAATCCAGCCCTTTTTAAGCGCCTTCTGCCGAATGTCCATAAAATCGATCCCTCTTCCGTTGTCACTTATCTTGATAAAGATACTTCCCCCTCTCTGATAGGCCTTTAATTTGATGGTCCCCCAAGGTTTTTTGCCCTTTGCTTGCCTTTCTTCCGTAGTTTCTATGCCATGATCAACACAATTTCGCACAAGGTGTTTTAAGGGGTCTGAAATATGTTCAATAACCTCTTTGTCCAATTCAGTATCAAGTCCTGTCAAAATTACCTTGATCTCTTTGTTTTGTTTAAAAGCAAGATCCCTTACCATGCGCTGGAATCTGTGGAAGGTCCCTTCCAGAGGAAACATCCTGACCCGAGCGATTCGTTCTTCAAATTCCCGACTTACCTTAAGGAGATTTTCCGTCTCCTCCAGCAGTTCCATTTTTCCAGGGCCTGCATATTTTTCAAATAACATGTGCACCTTAGAGACCCCGATCCTCATTTCCTCAGCCAGGTTTACCAGCCTGTCAAGCTTTTCCACATCAACCCGGATAGTTGTTTTACGATAGACCTTGCGACTCTCCTCTTGCAGGGCCAAGGCCTCCTGAATCTCTTCAGGCCCGATTATTCCATCCTCCACCAAGATCTCGCCCAGCTTCTTCTGTTTTTTCAACGCATCGCTCAATACCCCTTCCTTGATCTTTCTGGTTTCCAAGAGCACTTCACCAAGTTTTTTTTCGGCAAGTCCTATATTAATGCCCTCTCTGTAGTCTTTGGTGACATCTTCAATACGAATGTCGTTGTAATCCTTGACAAACATGAAGATATCTTCAATATCCTTATAAGGCCGGTTTGTCTTAATGATCACTCGCCAGGATATATAAAGATCATACATACAAAAGTTCTCAAAATCGGGAAGTCCGGAAAGATCAGGCACTATCTCGATAAACTCGCCCAGCTCCGATAGGCCCAACAATAACAAGAGCGGATCCTGGCCGGAATAGAAAAGATCCTTTCGAAACTCGAGGTCGATTCTGTAAAAGCTGAATTCTTCCGGAGGTTCCTTGGGGGCTTTCTTGACCGGTGACCCGAATTCCTCCTCGGGAGCGTCCATAGCATCAATCCCCAGATAGCGTTTTACCTGGTCTTTTCGCTCATCGAGAACTCCCGGGGCTGCTTCTTCGGCCTCTCCTTGAGAAACCCTTTCAACCATAGACCGAATAAAGTCGATTGAGCTTAGAAGAATGGTAATAAGGTTCTTAGTGACGCCCAACTTACGAGATCTAAGACGTTCCAGGAGGCTCTCAAGAAGGTGGGCATAGTCTGAAATATTCATGAATCCGACCATTGCCGCACTACTCTTTAAGGTATGAACCGACCTGAAAAGCTGTTCTATATCTGGCATGGATTCTGGTGTGGATTCCAGCGCCAGAAGGCTTTCTTCTGCCAATTTGAGCAAGTCGTCCGACTCGGAGAAAAAGATCTCTAAGATCTCTTCTTGTTCGCTCATTTTGTCCACACGACTTTCTTGACAGCCCACAGGAGCTGTTCTGGTTGAAAAGGCTTCAGCAGCCACCCTGAAATGCCTGCAGCCCGGCCTTTTTCTATCATAGACTCCCCGGCCTCGGTGGTCAGGACTAATATAGGAAGGAATTTTAGCCCGGTCTCTTTTACTTTGGATATGAAAGTAATCCCATCCATCTCCGGCATGTTAATGTCGGTGATAATCAGGGCCAGAGATTGAGCTTTGTCTTCTATGGATCGCAGTTTTTGGAGGGCATCTTTACCATCTGACGCTTCTGTCACTCTATATCCTGCATTTCGCAGGCAAAAGGAAACCGACGACCTAATTGTAGGCGAATCATCTACTAATAGAATGTGTTTTCCCATCTTGGCGTACCTGTCACACCAATGCGGATTTCAGGCCGCAAAGGGACAAAATGTCCTCTACCTCAGCAGAGACAGCGGAAATCCTAAGCTTGACCCCAGGTTCCAACCGTCGCTTAAAGGCAATCAGCAACTGAAGAGCAGCAGTGTCAATAAATCTGACCTTGGCAAGGGAAATAGGAACCTCCTCTGGGCCTTTGAGAGACTCTTCCAAGAAGGCTTTGAACTCATCCAACTCATGGATAGAGAGTTCTCCTTCAAGGTGGTAAATCCCTTGGCCGTTTTGGCTTACACTAAAGTTTTTTGCAGGCATTTTGAAAGCAGTACAAACAACAG
>CAZPBZ010000219.1:0-3224 GCA_964584765.1 uncultured Thermodesulfobacteriaceae bacterium | reverse complement strand
CCAAAACCATAGGCTGCCAGAATGGTCCCCAGTAGCTTGGTGCCGACGGCCGACCAGATCATGATCGGGGCGGGATAGGGCTTTTTCAGGAAAAACCCCTTGTTGCGGGCAACAAACAGGGTCAAGTGGCCGGCAACAGCCATTTTCAGGAAGATATAGGTCTGGACCTGGGGGATGGTCAAATGCAGCCAGTCAACCGCCAGGAACAGCATCAGGAAGCTGCCCGCCACACCGGTCAGCCCCATGACCGTGGAAACGACGATGACCTGATGCATGTTCCAGTGCACCGGCTTTGGATCAAGGCCGGTCCTGTCGAAAGCGATGGTCATAATGGGCACGTCGTTGAGGAAGGCCAGCAGGATGATCATGATGGCGGTGATGGGATAGAAGTTAAACACAATCATCGCCAGCACCACGAAGACCATAATGCGGATTGTCTCTGTGATGCGGTAGACGGCATAGGAGTTCATACGCTCAAAGATCCGGCGCGCTTCCTCGACGGCCTTGATAATGACCGATAACCCCGGCGCCGTGAGCACCAGAGATGCCGCTGCGCGGGCGGCATCGGTGGCCCCACTGACCGCGATGCCCACATCGGCCTGCTTCAGGGCCGGTGCGTCGTTGACACCGTCACCGGTCATGCCGACGATGTGGCCGCGGCCTTGCAATGCCTTGACGATGCCATACTTGTGCTCAGGGAAAACCTGGGCAAAACCGTCGGCCTGTTCGACCTGTTCCGCCGTATCGGCGGCCATTTGTCCTGCTTCCTTGCCGGTTCCCAGGAGTTTGTCCGCAGCGTAAATGGTCTTTCCCAGTCCCAGTTGGCCGGAAATCTCACTGGCGATGGCCAGATTGTCTCCTGTCACCATTTTCATCGCAATGCCGTGGATACGGGCTCTAGTGATGGTCTCGGCTGAGTCCTCCCGCGGCGGATCAAAGAGGGGCAGGATGCCCAGGAACTGCCAGGGACCACCGTCTTCTGCCCGCGCTACCCCCAGGGTGCGGTAGCCCTTGGCGGCAAAATTGTTGACAACCTGGTCGGCCTCGGCCTTGACACTTTCGTTGAGCTGAGCAAGGCTGAGAATAACCTGAGGAGCACCTTTGGTGACCTTAAAGATCTGCCCCTGAGGGTCTTTGACCGTGGCCTCGGTCCGTTTGCCCACCGGATCGAAAGGCACGAACTTAAGCTGCTTAAAAGGCTTCAGTGCCCCTTGATCCTCAAGCCTCCCGATCACCGCCAGGTCGATGGAATCTTGATCCTCGGCCTTTGAGGCCAATGCCCCGGCCAGAATCAGCTCCTGGTTATCCCTGGCTACAAAGGTGACCGGATCGCCCAGGGTGAGCTTGTTCTGTGTCAGGGTCCCTGTTTTATCGCAACACAGGATGTCCATACCAGCCATCTCCTCAATCGACTCCAGGCGGGAGACGATGGCCTTCAGCTTGGAAAGCGCCAGCGCACCCACGGCCATGGTGACGGAAAGCACCGCTGGCATGGCCACCGGGATGGACGCCACGGTGAGGATGAGGGCGAACTGAACCAGTTCGAGCAGGGGGGTACCGCGAAAAAGCTGTACAAGGATGAGGACCGCGACCAGACCAAGACTGAGATAGATCAGGTAGTCGCCGATTTGAAGCACCGCCTTCTGGAAATGAGAGACGGGTTTGGCCGTGGCGACGAGTTTAGCGGTTTTGCCGAAATAGGTATTGTTGCCGGTCGCTGTGACTATGCCAACCATCTCCCCCTGTTTGGCTACTGAGCCCGAATAGGCGATGTCGCCCGTCTTCTTGTCGACCGGCAGGGACTCGCCGGTGAGGGCGGACTGGTCTATGCTCAGATACTCACCGTCGAACAGCTTGACGTCGGCTGGGATGATGTCTCCCAGTCGCAGGCGGATGATATCACCTGGGACCAGCTCTTTTGCATTGATTTCCTGCCAGTTGCCGTCCCTCAGCGCTCGGGTCTTGAGGGCCAGTTTTTTCTTCAGCGCCTCGACCGCGTTGCCGGCCTGGTATTCCTGCCAGAAACCTATCACCGCATTGAAGACCAGGAGGACCATGATAATAGTAAGATCCGCCCAGTGCCGAACCACACCCGAAAGCACGGCAGCCACTTCGATCATCCAGGGAATCGGTCCCCAGAAATAGCTTAACAATTTGAGAATTGGACTAACTCTCTTTTCAGCAATTTCGTTATAACCGTATTGTTGAAATCGTTGTTTAGCTTCTGACCCAGAGAGCCCCGTTTCACTGGAAGAAAGCCTCTGCAATAACTCATTAATAGAAGCCTTTTTTGCTTCTTCAGTGCTGACAACAGCCCCTTCTATTACATCGCGATGTTCCATTTTTTGTCCCCCTCATTGAAGAAGGCATCTATCCTAAAAGTTTTTTTTCCATCTCTACTACCTTGAGGGAAATCTTCATGACCGAGTCAGGATTCAGCGATTTTGAATCATAATTCTATTTTGCCGACAAGATAAGACGCCAGATCAAGCATGCGTCTGGCATATCCATATTCATTGTCATACCAGACCAGTACCTTAACAACCCTATTCATAATAACCCTCGTAGAAGGGGCATCGATGATGCCGGAGTGAGGATTGCCGATGATATCAGCAGATACAATTTCATCATCGTTATAATCTATGATGCCTCGGAGCTCCCCTTCGGCCGAGTTTTTGAGCAGCGCATTCACTGTCTCCACTGAAACATCTTTTTGCAGATGGGCAACAATGTCTGTCAATGCCCCATCGGGGATCGGGGCCCTTACCGCAATGGCATCCATTCTCCCTTTCAGCTCAGGAATGACCAGGGCCGTTGCCTTAGCTGCTCCCGTTGAGGTCGGGATTAAAGAAACTGCGGCAGCACGCCCCCTTCGTCTCTTGCGGGCAGGACGATCCACTATTGCCTGGCTGGCCGTGTAGGCATGAATGGTAGTCACCATGAGATCCTCAATCCCGAAGGCATCATTTAGTACTTTGACCACCGGCGCAAGGGAGTTGGTTGTGCATGAAGCACATGAGATAACTTCATGTTTTTGAGGCTCGTACAGCCTTTCATTAACTCCCATTACAATGGTCAAATCCGCACTTTCAGAAGGGGCGCTTATAATCACCTTTGATGCACCGGCTTCCATGTGCTTCGCTGCGTCTTCCCGCCTTCTGAAGAGGCCGGTACATTCCAGCACAATATCCACACCAAGTGACTTCCAGGGAAGATTTTCAGGC
>CAZPBZ010000218.1:0-3247 GCA_964584765.1 uncultured Thermodesulfobacteriaceae bacterium | reverse complement strand
GCAACATATAGCGGTAAAAGGCATTGTCCTGTAAAGTCCCCCCAGGGCCGTGCAATTAATCTTTCCTGTGCGATGCAGGACAGCTCCCATAGACATAAAAAGGAGGGCCTTGTAAATAATATGGGCAAAGACATGGGAAATTGCACCATTAATGGCCAACTGCGTTCCTATGCCAATGCCGCACACCATATACCCCACCTGATTGATCAGGCTGTAGCTCAGAACTCTCCTTAAGTTATTTTCAATGACTGCAAAAAAGACGGGAAACACTGTCATAATTGCCCCGATCCAGATCAGTGCCTCTGTACCCGCAAACCCCCTGGCCAAGACATATACAGCAGTCTTCGACGTATACACACTCAGGAATACCGTCCCCGTTGGAGTAGACTCCGGATAGGCATCCGGCAACCACGGATGTAAAAGAGGCCAGGCGGAATTTACGCCAAAGCCAAGAAATATCAATAAAGAGGCCACACCATGTAATCCGATATGTCCGAATTCAATACTTCCCGTCTCTTGCACGTAAAGCACGATGCCTGCCAAAAGGCACAGACCCCCGGCGGCATGAACCAGAAAATACCTGAAGCCAGCGTGAAGCGATGCCCTTGTCCTCCGGCTCCAGATCAACATGACAGAGCTGGTGGTGAGCATCTCCCAGAAGATAAACAAAGACAATAGATCCCCTGCAAAGACGACCCCGAGGGCGCTGCCAGCATAAATGAGCCCGGCAACATGTTGGAGGTTGTCTTTTACATGAAGGGAATACAGCAGGGCGATAAAAGTTATAATATGGTAAATATAGCCAAAAAGGAGGCTCAGCCTGTCCATTTTGCCGAAGATGAGGTCATAACCGAGAAACCGGAAGACCCAGTGGGTCCCCACAGGGATACTGATCAAGTTTATGAAGCCAACCACAGGGATAAGCAGCAAGAAGGCACTTTTCCATTTTCCCTTGATAAAGGGAACCAATAATCCCCCAGTGATAAATATAGCTGCTGGCGGGACTGTGCTAATCATAATAATCCTCTCGTCTTTCCACTATCGGCCGCAGGATATATTTCGCGGCAAGTACGATCAATACCAAGATTACAAACCCAAAGACGGCATAAAACTCCGGCCACTCCTCCCAAGAAAGATGGGCATGTTTGTGGATAAAGAATTCGGCGATAAGCAGACCAGCCATAGCAGATAAAAAGCACCCAAAGACTATTTTAAAGTTTCTCGGCTTGTCAAAGAAATACTTTTTTTCTTCGCCTGCCTTTTCTTTCATGGCAATCTCCTCAAGTCTTAAAGAGTACTCACGAAAATAAGACCCAGGTATAATGCAGCTATTATAGTGACTATAAAAAGAACAGTCCTGTACGGGGCAATGGGCTCGTGAGCAAGTTCCATCTTCCCTTCTATTTCGTCACTTCTTTTCTCACTCATGTCTTACATCCCTATTATATTTTCTACCATCATAGTAGCCAACCTGAGAAAAGGTTGGGGATAAAAAAACAGAATTATGGAAATCAGGGCCGTGATGGCCAGAGGCACCACACAGAAAAGAGGGGCCTCTTGCACCTTGTTTTCAAACATGGCCTCTTCCGGCCTGCAGAAGAATGCCGTATAGGTAATGGGTATAAAGTAGCAGGCATTCAGAAGTGAACTAAAGAGTAAGACTATCAGAAAGCCTATCTGGTGGGCCTGGAGGGTCCCTAGTGCGAGATACCATTTGCTTATGAACCCGCCGCAAGGCGGAACTCCAATGATACTCAATGAAGCGATAAAAAAGGCCGCCATGGTCACAGGCATCCTCCTGCCGATTCCGACCATTTCGCTGATGTTCTTCCTGCCTGTAGCCACGAAAATGGCGCCTGCGCAAAAGAAGAGAGTGATCTTGCCAAAGGCGTGCATGGCGATATGGACCATGCCGCCAATCATCCCTTTTGGGGAAAGGAGTGCTACCCCAAGCACAATATAAGAGAGCTGAGCGATGGTGGAAAAGGCAAGACGCCGCTTCAGGCCGTCCTGGGAAAGGGCAATGAATGAGCCAACCAGGATGGTGAATGCGGCGATATAACATACTGCCGTCCCCAAATGGGACGAGGATAAGAGTTGAATCCCAAAGACCCCGGTCAGGATACGAACGATGCTGAAGACACCAACCTTCACAACAGCCACCGCATGCAGCAGGGCGCTGACCGGCGTAGGTGCCACCATGGCCGCGGGAAGCCATGAGTGCATGGGCATAATCGCGGCCTTGGCAAATCCAAAGACAAACATGAACAACAAGGCAAAGAGCAGGGGACGAGATGCGGTCCCTGCCAAAATGCCGTTTTTGCTGAACTCAAGGGTACCAGCCAGGTCATAGCATATAAGCATGGCCGGCAACACAAGACCGATAGATGCGCCTACGACATAAAGGACATATTTTCTGCCTGAGCTTCGCGCCTCCAGGTCCTGGTGATGTGTGACCAATGGATAGGTGGCAAGAGAGAGTATCTCGTAGAAGAGATACAGGGTTAAGAGGTTCGCTGAGAAGGCCGCACCAATGGTGGCTGAAAGACAGATGGCAAAGTAGCAGAAATACCGTGTCTGCCCGTGCTCTTTCAGCCCTCTCATATAGCCGATTGAGTATGCAGACGTGATGATCCACAAGGACGAAGACACGAGCGCAAAGAGCATTCCCAGGGCATCAACCCTGAACTTGATCGCTGCCCCAGGCATGAACTGGACTAATGTATATACGATCTCGGTCCCGTGCAGGACCGCCGGTAGCATAGACAGGACGATCAGAAACTTCGCAACAGCCGCCACAAAGGTCCATGCCTCACGGACATTCGGCTTCCTTCCCGAGACCACCAGCAAGGGAATAATCACGAGAGAGACCAGGACAGCAAGCAAGGGCCTTATTGACGTAATCGTTTCCATTAGATCCCTATTTTATCTCTATTAATATATACCGTTACATAAAGCCCTTTGGTATGACAAACTGGACTATGTGGTTTACGATGTCACCGGTGTAGAGACCAACCACGATCAGGCCTGCAGCAACTATATAGAGGGGGACCAGCATGCTGAGCGGGGCCTCGGCCATCACTGCCGGATGATGTTCGTGCCCCTCATGGTCGCTGAAGGGCTCAAAAAAGCCGACCTCAAAGACCCTGAAAAAGAGCACTACATTGATCAGGCTGCTGAAAAGCAATGCGACCATAAAACCATACTGGTGTGCCTGGATGGCCCCCAGGATGAGATACCACTTGCC
>CAZPBZ010000217.1:0-3271 GCA_964584765.1 uncultured Thermodesulfobacteriaceae bacterium | reverse complement strand
ATGAGCGAACTAAATAGGCACGTGAATTGCGTAAATTGCGTAGGGGAAGTTGGTGTTACTTTATAAACCGCCGATGGCGAACTCTCCACAGGGGAACAGAGGGTCACTTCTTAAATATTGGTTTTTATGGACTTAACAAAGGCATCCTCCATGGCCTTTATTCGCTCTTGATATTCCGGCCCGGAAATTTTGGCTCCTTTTAGGCCTCCTCTAAGGTTTATTTCGCCGAAATAAGTGGTCCCGTCCGTAGTAACCATGAGGTCTATGTGAGCATTGGGAAATTTTCCCCGTTCCATTACACTCCGGCAGAAGTCCCATTGATCAGATGAAAGTTCATGCACACCGCTATCTCCGCCGCAGAATATATTGTTGCGAAAAGAGTGGGGATTGCGCCGCCAATAGGCCTCGGAATAATCTCCTATTATTACGACTCTCACATCGATTGCCGTCTCCACAAAAGGTTGTACAACAAAAGGATAGTCAAGAGAGCCAAAACATACCTGATTATAAGCGTCTTCAATTGATGACCACAGGTGGATGCCCAAGCCACAATTAAAACGATTCTGTTTTGTGACCACTGGTCCGATTTTTTCCCGCCCATAGACATTTATTTGTTTGATCATGTCATGGCGGTCCCTGGCCACAAAGGTATGGGGTACCATCCACTCTTTATAGACCATGGCCTGCAGGCACTTTGACCTGCTGAGTTGTTGGGCTAGTGCCGGAGGAAATAGCCGGATACCACGCTCTACAAGGTCCAGGAACAGGACTTGCTCTGTGGGCTTGATGTTCAGTAGTTCGACCACTGTGTCTCCAGGCCCCAACTCTGAAAGATGTGTTCTGAAAGAGCGGTTGTCTGTGAGAATAAGTGGAGGACGATTAAGATTCAAAAAAGCATCTCCAAAAACCTGTTATGAAATTCGCTTAGATCTGTCTGGCACTCCCCGCAGTAAAGTTTTACTTCTCCCAGAATTCTGGAATCATCGCTAAGGGGAGTAAAGCTTCCGTCGGCGTTTTGGACATACCGCGTAGTGAGCTTAACTTCCTCTGCTATTTGGTAAAAGTTCCATTCATTTCCGCAGTGTGGACAAATTATACGGCGACCCAGGTGTGGGTTTACTTGGGTATGGATAGAACAGGGCTTAGCCTTTTGATGGTCCTTGCCTTTGGAAATTATTACAGTCATATTTGATATCACTCCTATACTGTTTGATCTGAAAATCGATGTGCCTGGCAGATCAACGGCCAAAGTAGCCAGTTAAGCTCGACTCTGCGAGTATGTGTTCTTGAAGAACTGACCCACCTGAAAAAAAATACGAGAATCAGGAGCCGGCTAAAGACATTTGATAATATTTTCATAACTATTTAACTATAAAGTCCTACAAGAGAAAAATCTACTATTTCGTGAGCCTCTGCTACATAAATTATTTGCAGTGCCGGGGTATATGACTTAGAGTTCTACAATCATTTGAATTTGTCTAAAAAAATGTTGTGGGGAGGATTGAGAGTGTTTCATCGTCCATCATATCTGTCAAATGTTGAAAAAAAAGCTGTAATTTCTCGTTTTTGGGAAAAA
Organism: uncultured Thermodesulfobacteriaceae bacterium; assembly: GCA_964584765.1. Classification (GTDB taxonomy): domain Bacteria; phylum Desulfobacterota; class Dissulfuribacteria; order Dissulfuribacterales; family UBA3076; genus UBA3076. Next base: position 1,695 of record CAZPBZ010000217.1, on the reverse strand, counting down.
GATCCGTCTCTTTGGGCCAAGGCCCCGGAGATTCAAAAGCAGATCACAGATCGTCTTGGCTGGCTGGATGTTATCCCAAAGATGAGAGAAGCCCAGGGAGAAATAGAAGGTTTCGCACAAGATGTGAGACAGCGAGGCATCAAACGGATAGTACTTCTTGGCATGGGAGGGTCCAGCCTCTGCCCTCTGGTTTTGAGTCAAGTCTTCGGGTCTCAAGAAGAATTTCCCATATTGAAGGTCCTTGACACAACCGATCCTGATGAGGTGGAGAATGTTGCTCGAAGCGGGGACTGGAACTCAACGCTCTTTTTAATGGCCAGTAAATCCGGTACTACAGTGGAACCCAATGCCCTGTTTAATTACTTTTGGCCATTGTTGGAGAATGATGTATCTGATCCTGGTTCGCATTTTGTGGCGATTACAGACCCAGGAACGCCCTTGGAAAAGTTGGGAAATGACCGTGGCTTTTTGAAGATCTTTCTTAATCCTTCTGACATAGGAGGAAGGTATTCAGCACTTTCTTACTTCGGACTGGTCCCGGCAGCCCTGCTGGGGATAGATATTGACAAGCTCCTTCAAAGGGCCGAGGAGATGGTCAGCAAGTGTGGTCCGGATATGCCATTGGATAAAAATCCGGGATATATGCTTGGGGAATTCTTGGGGGAGTTCGGGGTTCAAAGCAGGGACAAGTTGACCATCCTTACTGATTCACCCATCAAGTCCTTTGGCCTTTGGTTAGAGCAGCTTGTGGCAGAGAGTACTGGTAAAGAGACCAGAGGTCTGGTTCCCATTATTGGCGAATCCACCGGGATTCCAGGATTTTATGGTGGAGAACGTATTTTTGTTTATCTGAGGATAAAATGGACCCCTGGAGAGGACTCTTTGGAAGGTTTTGTGTCAGAGCTACGAGAGGCCGATTTCCCTGTCTATGAGTTATGGCTCGAAGATCTGTATGACCTGGGAGCCCAGTTTTTCCTATGGGAGATGGCAACTGCCCTGGCCTCTCATTTTTTTGGCGTTAATGCCTTTGATGAACCGGATGTCAGACGTTCAAAGGAAAAGACCAGAGCAATCCTCGATGTCTATCGCGCTGAAGGCAAGATGCCTATAAAATTCTGGGTAGATCCAAACAGTCAAATTCATTTCCGGGCTTCAGAGATGCTGGCCGCGTCCATGAAGAGTCTTCCAAGGGCCGTGAGAGACATATTCCATGTCTTGCCGACCTGGGGTTATTTGGCATTTCTCCCTTATTTGCCCTATGATCCGGAGATGGAAGCAATAATAAAAGAAATGCGCTATTTTGTGAGAGAGGAGAAAGGATGCGCTACGACCATGGGCTATGGTCCGAGGTATCTCCACTCTACATGCCAGATTTACAAAGGTGGCCCCAGTTCCGCGGCTTTTTTGATCTTTACTCGAAAAAGGGCAAAGGACTATCCGGTGATCCAGGATTTCGGTGTTTCTCTCTGGCATATCCAGTTTGCCCAGGCGGTTGGAGACTTCGAAGCCCTTTCCGATGCGCGGTTTAGAGCTATCCATGTGCACCTGCCCTCTGATTACCGGTTGGGATTAAGAAATTTTAGCAAAGTCCTTTCAAGATCAGTTCGTATGAAGTAAGGAAGGATGTATGGTAAACGCAGTCTACTAACAGTAGCTGTACTTCTCATTGGCCTCTGGATACTTGGCATCACTGGT
>CAZPBZ010000216.1:0-3277 GCA_964584765.1 uncultured Thermodesulfobacteriaceae bacterium | reverse complement strand
GTCCCGTGAAAGCTGCTGTATTCGCTTTTCTGCGTCATCTAAGCACTTGGCGAGGTACCTGGAGAGCTTTATCCCTTGTTCAAAGGTCTTCAGCGCCTCCTCTAGCGGGAGATCATTTTCTTCCAGTTGTTTTACTAGCCTTTCAAGTTCTTTAAGGGCTTTTTCAAAATCCAACTTTTTGTTCATATCTTTCCTCAAGCTTGATCAACATGTCACTACATGTTACCTCATGCCTCATGAAAGTGCGAGAGTCCATAACAGATTCTTCGACCACCATAGTTAATAAACCGTGGTCAGGTGTGTATGCAGTATTGTTCCGCCTTGTTGAATTGTGGCTGGCCTCTTGCAGGTTCACTGCTGTTGAGAAGGATGCCATAAGGCCTCTGCTTGAGCCTAGCCACCCCGCCATAATAGCCCTGTGGCATGCAAGCTTGATATATACTCTTTTTTGTTTTAGACATCATCCCGGAGTCATCATGGTGAGTGGCAGCTCCGACGGGGAATGGGTGGCAAGGTCCTTAAATAGTTGGGGGCAGATTCCAATGCGAGGCTCCAGACATAAAGGAGGGCTTATAGCTATCAAAGAGATGGCCAGGATAATGCGGCAGCAGGTGTGTAATGCCGGCATAGTAGCCGATGGCTCAAAAGGGCCGGCAAGGATAGCCCAAAAAGGCGCAGTCGTTCTGGCCAGGGAGACAGGGGTTCCTGTGGTGCCGACTGGTCTTGCTGCCAGGCCGGCCTTTAGATTTAACAGTTGGGACCGTACAATCCTTCCATTTCCCGGGAGCAAAGTGGTCATGGTATATGGCCGGCCGATTTCAGTGCCGCCGGACGCAAAGGGAATACGGATAGAGGAATTCCGAAGAGATCTTGAAAATAGCCTGAATGAATCAACCCGTATTGCCGAGAAGATTATAGGTTAAAGGTGAATCATGGATTTACATTTTAATTCCTTACATTTTAACTGGCTTGATGTTCTCCTGGGGGGAATGCTTGTTATTTTCGTTTGCCGCAGTCTTTGGACGGGTTTTAGCAGGTCATTAGCCTCTCTTTTTGGAGTAATATTTGGGTTTTGGGTAGCTATCCACCGTTTTCCATCCATATCATTAAGGCTTTCACCATGGATACAGGATGAGATGTGGCGGTCTCTGGTTTCATTTCTATTAATATTTCTTTTGGTATATCTTATTTTTCTTATTGCCGGCATCATGGTTCAAAGGATGTTCAATGCCCTCAGATTAGGTTGGATCGACAGGCTTCTGGGGGCTGCTGTGGGCCTTGCCAAAGGCCTTGTTTTGGCAGGAGCCATTGTGTTTATATTGACTATTTTTTTGCCATCAAATAGTCCGTTGCTCAGGGAGTCATGTCTTTATCCGGCTCTGAGCCAAGTGGCACAGCAAATGGGGTCGATGGTTCCCGGCCACCTTAAGGGTCGCTTTATGTTGAAGTGGAGAAAGTTTTACTCAGGCCCGGATAAGGGGCGTGGGCAAGAGATTTAAGGCATTAGTGTTCAATCCAATAGTTTGGTGACTCTTTGGTTATTATAACGTCATGGACGTGGCTTTCTTTGAGACCCGCAGGAGTTATGCGCACAAAGCGGGCATTTTGCCTGAGTTCCTCTATGGTTTTGCAGCCAATATACCCCATGCCGGCCTTCAACCCTCCGACGAGCTGGTAAATAGTGGCGGAAATCGGACCTCTATATGGCACTCTGCCTTCAATTCCTTCTGGAACCAGCTTTGCCTCTGTTCTGACACTTTCCTGAAAATATCGGTCCTTGCTACCATCTTTCATGGCCCCCAGCGAGCCCATGCCACGATATACCTTGTATTGTCGTCCCTGATAAAGCTCCGACTCTCCCGGACTTTCATCCGTGCCGGCGAGCAGACTTCCTATCATGATGCAATGGGCACCGGCCCCTATGGCCTTTGTCAAGTCACCGGAAAATTTGATACCTCCGTCAGCTATGACGGTTTTCCCATTTTTTTGTGCCACGACAGCACAGTTGTGGATAGCAGTCAGCTGTGGTACGCCTACACCTGCAATAACCCGGGTAGTGCAGATGGAGCCTGGTCCTACCCCGACTTTTACGGCATCAGAACCAGCCTTAAATATGGCTTCAGCAGCCTCTGCGGTGGCAATATTTCCTGCAATTACCTGGACATTGTGAAAGGTCTTTTTGATTTCAGATACCGCATTGATCACGTTTTTAGAGTGTCCGTGGGCCGAGTCTATAACCACCACATCCGCACCGGCCTTGATCAAGGCCTCTGCATGTGCCAGGCAGTTCTCACCTACACCAACTGAAGCTCCAACCCTCAGGCGACCAATGTCATCCTTGCAGGCCATGGGATATTTCTTGATCTTTTCTATGTCCTTGATCGTGATTAGGCCCTTGAGATATCCATCGTCGTCCACTACGAGAAGTTTTTCAATACGATGTTTGTGTAAGATGGCCTTTGATTCTTCAAGGGTGATCCCGATAGGAGCTGTAACCAGGTTTTCACTTGTCATCACCTCGCTGACTTTGAGATCCCAATTTGTTTCAAATCGCAGGTCCCGGTTTGTGATAATACCCTTCAACTTTTTCCCTTCCAATACCGGCACGCCTGATATTCTATACTCATGCATTATCTGCTGTACATCCCAGATACGCTGATCCGGGGAAACTGTCACCGGGTCCACGATCATGCCGCTTTCAGACTTTTTGACTTTCTCAATCTCCCTTACCTGGGCCTCAACAGGCATATTCTTATGGATGATTCCAATACCACCCTCTCTGGCCATGCTAATGGCAGTTTGGGCCTCAGTGACCGTATCCATGGCTGCGCTCATTATGGGGATATTAAGACGAATTTCAGGTGTGAGCTGAGTGGAAATATCTACCTCTGTCGGCAGAACGCTGGAAAAAGCCGGTAGCAACAGCAGATCATCAAAGGTATAGGCCCCTGGTATTAGGTGGTTCAGCATGGTTATCAGACTCCTTATCAATTAAACCTGTTAAAAGGCCAAGTAAAAGACCTCCGTCGCTAACAGTCAACTCTTTGAATTCAGTTATATGTAATATGTCTCGAAATATTGCTATTCCTGCTAAAATAATATCTGCTCGTTTGGAATCAAGTCCAGGTATACTCCTTCTTGCATGAATTTTCCACTGGAACTTATGCAGGGGCTGAGTCTTGAAAAGGAAAAAAACTCATAGATGCGGCCCTTATAAAAGCCGATTTTTGTAGCCGTTAACATTCCTTGGCAGGGGTAAATAATTACGTTGATTGAC
>CAZPBZ010000215.1:0-3284 GCA_964584765.1 uncultured Thermodesulfobacteriaceae bacterium | reverse complement strand
GGTGATTGAAGGAGATGCTAAGGGAATTATGGCTTTCATATTGATAGTTGATGATGAATCCAAAATGCGACATATTCTGAAGATTATGCTGGGCCTCAAGGGGCATAACGTGGAAGATGCTCAGGACGGTGAATCAGCCCTGGCAATGATTCGGGAAAGGGCCTACGATATGGTTATTTCAGACATACGTATGCCAGGAATGGATGGACTCGCCCTGCTCGACCATATCCAGGCAATGGAAGTCCCTTGTCCGGTCATCATTATCACTGCATACGCCACTATTGACTCTGCTGTCGAGGCCATGAAGAGAGGGGCAGTGGACTACATTACCAAACCCTTTGAGGAGTCACACATAATACTGACAGTAGAGAAAGCCCTGGGTATATCAAAAATCCTGACAGAGAACAGAGAACTCAAGCAGGAACTGATTAGATCTATAGGAGATGCCGACCTGGTATGTGTATCCCGGGCTATGGAACATCTTTTAGAGGCGGCCCAAAAAGTGGCTGCAAAGGCAGATACAACGGTCCTGATTACCGGCGAATCCGGTACAGGTAAAGAAATAGTAGCGAGATTCATCCACCAGAATAGCCCTAGGGCCCAAAGGCGTTTTGTAACGGTCAACTGTGCGGCAATAACAGCAAACCTGGTAGAAAGCATTTTGTTCGGCCATGAAAGAGGGGCCTTTACCGGGGCAGACAGACGCAAGCAGGGGTTTTTCGAGTACGCAAGTGGCGGAACCCTCTTTCTGGACGAGATAGGTGATCTTCCCTTAGAGGCCCAGGCAAAGCTCCTAAGGGCCCTTCAGGAAAAAATTATCCAGCGTGTTGGTGGAAATGAGCCGATTGAAGTGAATGTTAGATTAGTTTGTGCTACAAATCAGGACCTTGACTCCCTGGTGAAGCAGGGAAAATTCAGGTCAGATCTCTTTTATAGGGTTGATGTTTTCCCACTACACATCCCTCCATTAAGGGAGAGAATGGAGGCTATAGTACCATTGGCAGAGCATTTCATGCGGAAATTCCGAGAACGGCCCTCAGAAAGACCTTTCCTCACCCAAGGAGCTAAAAGGATCCTGATGGACCATGCCTGGCCTGGAAATGTAAGGGAGCTGGCAAACGCAGTGGAGAGGGCCGTTATCCTGGCCGGAGAAGAACCGGTAACTACAGAACACCTATCTTTTTTGAGAACCAACAAGGTGCGGACCGGAATTATTGAAGACTGGAATCTTCCCCCAGGCGGTCTGTCTCTTGAAAGATTGGAACGTGATCTTATACGTCAGGCCCTGGAAACGACTGGTAATAACCAAAGTGCTGCAGCAAGACTATTAGGCCTCACCCGTTCAAAGCTCAGAACCAGGGTAAAGCAACTGGAGGCATACAGTTGATAACCAACAGCCGGCTCTCTCTCAAATATCTAAACATGCCCACATTTCTGATGCAGGCCATCGCCATTCTGTCGTTCCTCTTGGCCGGTGCTCAAATCGCCTGGGCTATAGATACATCTCTTCTCTTCGTTGGCGAAGACCTGTCAGTGCTTACTATTGCATCAAGAAGGGCAGAGCCTGCGGAACAGGCACCTGCAGTGGCCCAGGTAATCACAAAGGAAGACCTTGAGCGTAATGGGGTCCGAACCCTTGGAGAGGCGCTGTCCATGCTGCCGGGATTTTATATGTCGCCCAGGGAATGGGGTACCCAGCCCTATCTCAGGGGGGTATCAAATAGTATCCTTTTCCTTTACGACTCGGTCCCCTTAACATCAGACAATACAAAAACCATCAATCCCCTGGACGAAGAGCTTTCCTTGGGCACCATAGAACGTATAGAGGTGATACGGGGGCCTGGTTCGGTCCTGTGGGGTCCGGATGCCTTTGCAGGAATAGTTAACATAGTTCCCAAACAAGGCAGAGACCTTGATGGAATGGAATTAAATCTGCGCGGTGGAACCCCAAACCACGAAGCAGATTTCAATATCAATTGGGGAAAAAATGCAGGGCTCTGGGAGGCATTTCTGTCAATCAGTGCAACAAGGCTTAAGCCCATACAGAATAAGTATAATGTAGTAAGGTTCGAAGGAGATGAATCTGGCCCTGTTCCCCCCGGCGAGCGGCTGGGACATTCAGAGGTGGATGATTCCAAATATTTGGAGGCTGTACTGAACTTCTCCTGGCAGGACTGGCTCCACGTATCAGGCAGGTGGTCTGATGCAGAGCGTAATTATGTCATGGGGGAGCCCGAAACGGATCTCAACTGGGCAGGGAAACGTGAGTCGCCATTCAGGTTTGTGCGTCTCGAGATGGAAAGGCCCATGGATCATTCAGACCTGAGATTCAATGCCTATTACAACGAACTGGACTACAAGGAAAAAGAAATAGACTTATCCTGGAACTCCAAAAGCCATGTATCATTCGGAGAAATTCTGTATGACAGGGAATTATGGGATACCAAGGGGCTTTTTACCGTAGGGGCGTCATACAGATACAATAAAATTACCGATGCCATAGTAAGAAAAGACTCTCTTTCCGACTACCTTAAGCCTGGAAATACCCTTTTTACACCATCTATAGAGGAAGAGGATTTCAACACTTCCCTTTGCTCTATTTTTGGCCAGGTTCGGCATCACTGGAACCATCTTGATGCCTGGCTGGGCCTCAGACTGGACGACCACAGCCAGTATAATCAGACAATAAGTCATAATATGGGAATCAGTTGGTTCCCAGAGCCTTCATGGTATCTAAAGCTACTCTATGGCAGCGCCTATCGGACACCATATAATCAGGAACTTGTAGGCCGGAAAGACCTTGACCCTGAACAAATACAAAATCTCAGCATGAACTTTACGTGGCATCCTTCCGCGTCATTTTCCTTTTCATCCACAATTTTCTGGAATGAGATTCGTCATCATATCCAGGAAGAACCCTATGGAGGTTTTTCAAAACCCGGGTTTGAAGACATCTATGGAGGAGAACTCGATATCTCGTGGCGGTTATTCCATAGCCTCCGGTTTTGGAGCAATGCAACCGTCTTATTTCAAGATGGGGATGACGAGGAATACAAAGTCCTTGATTACTCCTTGGCAGAGGGTACAAATTGGACAAACTACTACTCTTCTTGGGAAACACCTTTTGACACTGGGCCAAAAAACCTGTTCAATGTTGGACTCCTCTGGACTCCTCTGGATCGATTAGATTTCTCTCTTTATCTACAATATGCAGATTCTATGACCTCTTATTACAAACAAGGTGAGCTATATTATTCTACAAGGCCTCAATGGCTTTTGGATGC
>CAZPBZ010000214.1:0-3304 GCA_964584765.1 uncultured Thermodesulfobacteriaceae bacterium | reverse complement strand
TCTCCAAAGCCCTTAACAGGACAATGAAAGATTAATTCAACTTAGTCAACAACGTTATATATTAAGTCAGACATAGAATATACCTCAAAAGCATATCATATTTATATAAAAGAAATAGACTACCATAAAAGAAACCTCCTGTTAAGATATAGGTGCGAACCAAATACAATCTCAAACAGGAGGTTTCACTATGAATGATAGAGAAATTATCAGACTTGAGCAGTTTCGTCAATTAAAGAGAGAGATCAGGGGTTCTGAGGAACATCTCATTATTGGAATCGACGTGGCCAAACAGAAGCACAATGCCTTTCTTGGCACTGCCACAGGAAAGACGCTTAAGCGCCTGGTATTTGAAAACAACAGAGAGGGTTTTGAGAAACTTCTGATGCATGTCGAATCCATAAGTGCTTCAAACAGTCATAAAAGGGTAACATTCGGGATTGAACCCACTGCTAATTACCACAAGCCTTTGGCTGAGTTCTTGATCAACAAGGAACATGATCTTGTGTTGGTCTCCGGAGTTGCGGTAAAGCGGAACAGGGAACTACTGGACGGGCGCTGGGACAAGAATGACATGAAGGACTCAGCCAATGTGGCGGATCTGATATCACAAGGCAAATGTCTCTTTTACGAATATCCTACCCATGTCCTTCGTGACTTAAGGAGTTTTTTGTCTCTGAAGAAGAAATTCAAGAAGATTGAACATGGTTTCAGGGTTCGGATTCGCAATCATCTCCTGGCCCAATATTTTCCTGAGCTGGACAGATATTATGGCCACAGCGAGTCTGAGAACCTGGCCATTGTACGATGGTGTCTCAGTCCGTCTAAAATTGCGGAAATGAAATACGAAGATTTTTTTCGCCTGGTAACAACACGGAATAGAGGATTAACACAGCATCAGCGCCTGAAGGCCATTTGGGACAATGCTCATTGTTCTATTGGTTGTTCAACAGGAACAGCAGCAGAGTTTGAAGCAGAGATACTGGCCGAGGCATTAAAACAGGTAAGGGAAACCATAGGAGGTATCAACGAAAAGGTCATAGAGATATGCGTTCTTTTCCCTGAGTATCAATACCTGCTTTCCATACCGGGCTTTGGTCCTGTTGTTTCTGCCATCGTTCTTGCCGCCATAGGGGATCCTTTTCGATTTGAGTCAGGGAATCAGGTCTTAAAGACAGCCGGTTGGGACTTAAACGCCAATAGAAGCGGCAAGCGTTCTGACTCTGTTATACCTGTGATCTCCAAGAGAGGTAAGTCTGATCTTCGTTATGCTTTATACCAGGCAGCCCTTATTGCCTCTACCAGAAACAAACACGTTACTTCCTGGTTTATAGAGAAGCTCAGAGGCCGTGAAAAGGAACAAGGCATCAAGACCAAGATGAGAGTGAAACTGGCAGCCAAACTGCTGATTATTGCATGGACGCTCATGAAGAAAAAGGAGCCTTTTAATCCGGAATTACTAAAGATAAAAAAATAGAGTTTATTCGGCGAGAGAGCCCGTTCAACTACGTTGATGGAGACTGGCTTTGCATTCTCAACGGGGCAGATTTACATAATAAATCCCTGCATCGGGAGCACGGTCTTGGAGAGACGGCACTCACTTTTCATACGATGCAGGGAATGGCCACGGGTGCTAATTGGCTATCAGCACTCCCTTTCCTCGGGCCAAAAGGCCTCCAGCGTTTCGGGGAAAAACGGACTGGTATGATAAACCTATAACACCCACAAGGGGTCAATTTTCGTTGACAATCTATTAATTTAGGACCGTGCGCATTTTTCGATTGGCTGTTTATAAGGAATGGCGGCCGAGCTTGAAACAGAGATCCTGATTGAGGCATTAAAACAAGTAGGGTAAGCTATAGGTATTACCAAGGAAAAGGAGGTATTCAAACCAGAATATTTGAAGGGGAATAAACAGGACTGATTTTATTCGGCGAGAGAGCCCGTTCAACTACGTTGAGGCCGTTTAGGACCTCGTGTGGGACAATCATGGGCCTCTCACTGAATTCTGGAATCTGGATAAGGGATGATAGGCGGCTTGAAACAGAGCACGCCGGATACTGATAACGATTAGATCCAGGATTCGCTATAGGTGAGAATTCCGCCGGACCTTTTTTCTGGAGCTGTTAAAGCCCCAACAGGGAACCTGCGCTTTATAGGCATCTAAATGTTCAAGTAGCTGTTTTTAAAAAAGAAATTTTTTAGCTTGACAAGGGTTAGATAGGATGTCTCATAGTTTTTCTGCTTGTTGGCGTTTCTTGTTGTGATGCCAGCCCAGATACATCAGCCCAGCGCCACATCGAGGATCATCATCACCGAAAAACCTGCCATGGTTGCCATGGTTACGAGATCAATGGTTGCCTCGTTCCGCTGAGATTCCGGGATTAGTTCTTCCACCACTACAAAAATCATTGCTCCGGCAGCAAAGCAAAGTGCATAGGGCAGGATGTTCTGCATGTGGAGAACAAATGCTGCCCCAAGAACCCCGGCAATGGGTTCAACCAGACCGGACGCCTGCCCCATAAGGAAGCTCTTCGACCGCCCCATCCCTTCTCTCCTCAACGGTAACGATACTGCAGCTCCTTCAGGAAAATTCTGAAGGCCTATTCCGATCCCCAACGCAATGGCGCCGCCGAGCGTAGCAGAAGAAAGATGGGCCGCCACAGCCCCGAAAGCAACGCCGATTGCAAGACCTTCGGGGATATTATGCAGTGTGATCGCAAGTACCAGCAGTGTGCTTCGCTGCCAGGATGTCTTTATCCCCTCACTTTGTTCCACAGGCAGGCCGAGATGAAGATGAGGCAGTAAGTGATCAGTCAGTCTCATGAAAAGCCCACCACCCATGAATCCGATAACAGCTGTCAGCCAGGGGATGTGCCCCATCTGTTGGGCCATTTCTATGCCCGGTGCGAGCAGTGACCAGAAGCTTGCTGCAATCATGACACCAGCAGCGAAACCGAGCATGGAATCCATGAGTTTAGGTTTTACTGTCTTTGTGAAGAAGACAAGTGCCGCTCCTGCCGCAGTAATGCTCCACGTAAAGAGCGTAGCCATAAGCGTCTGCGCAATAGGACTGTATTGTTGAATGAAGTCGATCATCTTGTGTCCTGTGCTTATACTCGCTAATCGCGGCGCTGACCCGCGAGCACGGTGGATGGTAGCAGGTTTGCCTGCTACCATCCGGCGAGCGCAGTCGGGTCAAGTGCCTTGTGTACGTCCGGCATGAGCGTGAACCTATGGGGTGAAAGTCCCTGTATATGAACCCCGTTCCATCATTTTATGATGGTAGCGAAAGTACTAGCCG
>CAZPBZ010000213.1:0-3310 GCA_964584765.1 uncultured Thermodesulfobacteriaceae bacterium | reverse complement strand
CCCGCCTTTTTCGCGCATAGCATGATAGGCATTGGTACAGAGGTTCATCATCACCTGATAGATCTGTGTGGGGTCAGCCAGGATGGCCCCACACTTGTTGTCTATGTTCTGATGGATCTCAACGGTGGATGGTAATGATGCCCTCAGCAGTTTGAGCGATTCTTTTATGATGGGTTGAATCATCAGTGGCTTACGTTCTTTTTCACCTCGACGGCTGAATGTGAGAATCTGCTGGACCAGACCCTTTGCGAGTTCCGCTGCCTTGAGAACTTCTGCCAAATTTTCTCGGGTCAGGCTGTCTTTAGGCATATCGTTTATAGCCATCTCGGTATATCCGATGATGGGAAGGAGGATGTTATTGAAGTCGTGGGCAATACCACCGGCCAGAGATCCGATGGCCTCCATCTTATGTGCATGTTGGAGCTGGGTTTGGAGTTCCTTTTTTTCTTCCCGCACCTGCTTTTGCTCCGTGATATCCATTACATTTACCAGGATTGCCTGCTTGTTCTCTCCCTCGATTCGTATAGCCTGGAGCTCTATCCAGATAGGCTGGCCATCTTTACGGATCCAACGGATCTCCCAGCCTTTCTGCATGCCTTGCCTCAAATAGTTCTCTCCTGCTTGGCGCATCCTGTCCTGTTCATCCGAACTGACCATGTCCCAGAGATTCATGGAACAAAGTTCCGCCTGGCTGTAATCCGTGATCTCTTCCAGGGTCTGATTGGCAAAGATGACCTTCCAGTCCTTATCCGTGGACATGATTCCGATGGGGCTTGTTTCCACAAGGTTTCGGTATCTCTTTTCTGAGGCATCAAGTTCCCTTGCCCTTCTTTGCAAGTTCTCCTGGGTCTCCAAAAGGCTTATCAGAACTTTATTGAACGCATGGGCCAGGTTATGGAACTCAACATACTCAAGTTTTCCCTCTTGAAGCTGTAGGGAAGGGCTTGAAGGTTCTCTGGCGATCTCCAAAGCTTGATTGGCCATAATCTCAAGAGGATTACTCACCTTTCGGACGATCAGAAAGGAGACCATAAGGGTCAAAAGAAAAATCGTAGCGCAGAGAAAAACAAGTTTAAAGATCAGAGATGTTTTTTCCTTTTGGAGGGGTTCGGAGGAAGCTGCATAAAAAAGGCCGGGAAACATTTCCAAAGGAATAAGATTCTCGCCAGGAAACAGGTCTGCCAGGGGATGATCAGATCCGTTGGCTGTAAGATCCTGGATTCCTTCAGGGAGGGTTATGCTCCGGTCTGTATGTATATCCACAAGATGCCCTGGAGTCTGAATAAGCAATTTGGCGTGGGATTTTTCGAGGATTCGTTGCAGTAAATGCGTATCCTGGGACAGGTCATACAAGACATAGGCCGTGCCCAGACAATCGTCCTTTCTGTAGATGGGAATGGAAAAAAGCGAGAGAAACAGACCATTTCCGAAATCCTGGAATTCGATTTTTTGCAAATCCTTTTTCTGACAAAGTTTTTTCAAATATGGTTTCAAGGTCATCAAATTCCCCGGCAATTCCGGGATAAACATAGAGTCCTCCCTTTCTTGGACAAAAAAGAAAGCCCCATTGGCAAACGGGTATTGCCTTGCCATAAGTTCCAGAAGCTGGTTTTTCATTCCAAGCATCAGGTTTACCCGAACCGCATTGTTCAAGCTGATTTCCCGAATATGCGCTTCCAACTGGTTCAAGCGATCGCCAAGGGCCATGCTCACTTCTTTTTCCTGTACCTGAAGCTTATTGTAAAACTCATGGTCCATGCTATTGCTGAGTGTCGCGTAAAGGATTCCCACGACCAAGGTGAGGGATACCCCTTGGAATATAATCAGGGTCCATGCAATAAACCTTGAGAATTTTCTCCTTGAAGCCATTTAGTCTCCCTGAGCTACGGACTGTCTAAAACCACCTCGTCTGCGGCCATGAGAATATCTGAAGGGATTTTGATGCCAAGTTGTTCAGCCCTTTTTATATTGAATACCAGGGCATATCTCCGGGCATCTTCTATGGGTATGTTGCCCGGATCTTCTCCCTTGAGAATCCCGGCCACCATTTGACCGGCCTGGTAACCCATGGAGTAAAAGTCCACAGCTGCCCCTCCAAACAAGCCCAAACGGGTGAATGCAAAATTCAAGGCTATTTCAGGTTTCTTTGAATTTTGAATAGTCCAGGCAAGGATTTCCGGGGCTGTATAGGTCTTTCCTTCACAGTCTTTAAGCAGGAGAGCTGCAGGATAAATGACGCCTATCTCTGAATCTATGTTTGTTGCGCAAATCTCTGCCTGATACTCTTCCCAGTTCCTTGTTATTTTCATTTCCCAGTCACAGGCAATTGATCCTTCTTTGATCTCGATCTTGATCTGTTTTGAGATGGCCTGACCAGTGGGGGACGGATCTACAATTATCATGATCTTTTTTAGACCTGGAAAGAGCTTTTTATGAACTCGGATAGCATCAACAATGTGAAGTTTTTCATAGACACCGGTGATATTGTGACCTGGATGGGACCTGGAATCGATGCAAGGTTTAATTTGGTTGTAGTGTTCCGGCTGATTGTTCATTCCGGAGAAGACTATAGAAACTGGTGAATCGACCAGGTCCATGGCAACGGTGCGGAAGGCATTATCATCTAATGTTACAAGTACCTCCGGACTAAAAGAGCGGATTTTTTCCAAAGCTTTGCGAGTCTGCTCCATAATGAGTTTCGGAGTGTTGTTTTTTCGTTTGGTGTCCATATAGTACGCTTCGATTTCGAGGTCTTCTTTTTTATTGAATCCAGCCTTTTCCAGCGCTGCAATAACACCGTCATGTTGCGGTTGGCCGCAGATATGGTCGGCCTCATAACTGTGCAGAATGAAAATCTTCCTTGGAATATCTGATGATGCATTGACATTGAATAATCCAAAGACAAGTAAAAAATTTATTATGAATAGGCCTTGGATTAATACATGTCTAATCTTGGGTTTCATGGAATCCTCCTCTTATGATTTAAACAGATGATTTAAGCAGCCATCCTCTTGCGGTTTCGTCACACATTTTTTCCTGCAACGTGAAAATAATGTCTTACTTGCCTTTTTTAGTTGTCGGACTGTTTGTGGATAAAACTTAAATGATTTAAACTCAGAGATTCCCAAGATCAAACAGACTATTTTATTTTTTTCAGTCAATAGAAGCCAAACACACGAACTGAAAACAGGAAACAGGATCTATGAAATGGACAGAAGAGGCAAAGAAGGCCTTTGAAAGAAATCTCATGGGAAAACGGAACAGATTCTTTGCCAGAGAAGGGGTGGACCCACTGAAATACGCCTTTGAT
>CAZPBZ010000212.1:0-3310 GCA_964584765.1 uncultured Thermodesulfobacteriaceae bacterium | reverse complement strand
GACACATTCAGAACGGACCTCTTGACAACTTCCATAGACTGACTATGACAGATGCAGTACTTGAAGAGGCATGGTCCCTCATGAAAAGTCTTCACTGTCACCATTTGGAGCGGGTACCTGCTTCTTATGTAGCTGTTAACGGCTTAAAACTTGAAATTGGAAAGTAGAAATTTGGGAGAGAGAAATGGCTTGAAATTGGAAAGGAGACATTTGGGGGGGAAATGAAATGAGTCTACGAGTTGGATGTCCATGGCTAAATATTTGGTGACTTTTGAATGAATGTACGTACAGGTCTTGAGACCTTTCTGAAAAATACGCCGTCATGGGTCAGGGGGAGAAGGCTGGGGCTCCTTTGCAACCAGGCCTCGGTTGACCCACGCTTAAGACACTCCAAGGACCTGATATTCTCCATGTTGCCAGGCCATCTGAAGTGCCTTTTTTGCCCTCAGCACGGCCTTTATGCTGAAAAGCAGGACAATATGGAGGAGTCTCCTGATGCATTTGACCCGGCTCTCAATATCCCGGTCCTCAGTCTCTATGGAAAAGACAGAGAGCCTTCTCCCGGGCAATTGTCAGAGATAGATCTTCTTATCGTGGATCTTCAGGATATAGGCTGCCGCGTATACACATTCATCTGGACTCTCTACCTGGCCATGAAGGCCTGCGCCAAAGCAGGTGTAGGTATAACAGTGTTGGATCGCCCCAATCCTCTGGGAGGTGAGTCGATAGAGGGCAATCTTTTGGCTCAGGACTGTCAATCCTTTGTGGGGCTCGCCCCGCTTCCAATGCGTCACGGCATGACCATTGGAGAGATAGCCAAATTTTTCATGGAAGAGCAGGGCCTGAATCTTGAGTTACATGTTGTGAAGATGCAGGGCTGGAGGCGAGATATGGACTTTGCTGCAACAGGTCTCCCCTGGATATGGCCTTCTCCAAACATGCCTACCCTTGATACAGCCAGGTTGTATCCGGGGCAGGTCGTCTGGGAAGGCACAAATGTCTCAGAGGGAAGGGGTACTACCAGGCCTTTTGAGATATTCGGCGCTCCTTTCCTTGACAGTGACGCCCTGAGAAAAGAGGCGGAAGGGTGGAAACTGCCGGGTTTTGTCCTGAGAAAACAGCCTTTCGAACCGACTTTCCATAAGTGGTCGGGAAAACAGTGCAGAGGCTTTCAGATCCACGTAACGCATAGACTTGAATACCGGCCATATATTACGACCCTTGCCATTTTAGCCGCAGTCAAAAGGATGCATCCAAAAGACTTTGCATGGAAAGACCCTCCCTATGAATACGAGTTCGAGCGCCTTCCAGCAGATCTTATTATAGGAGACAAGAGGGTGAGAGAGGCCGTGAATGCCGGAACAGACCCAATGGATATCCAGTCTATCTGGGCCAAGGACTTAAAAGACTTTGAGAAGGCCCGGCCGGCCTGGCTGCTATATCCTTAATGCCGACTCACCTGTCCGACGGGGCGAATCCCTCTGGCTTATAACCTGGATTAAGGTGGTACACCGCTGGTAAGCTGCGATAATTTTCATCAAAATCCAGTCCGTAGCCCACCAGGAACCCACGATGGATATCGAACCCAACGTAATCCACTTCTATCGGCACCTCTCTTCGCTCCTTTTTGTCGATCAGGCAGCAAATTTTGACAGAAGCCGGATTGTGCAGCTTCAGCACCTCTTTCAGGTATTTGAGTGTGTAACCTGTATCTACTATATCCTCCACAACCAGGACGTCCTTGTCCATAATGTCAAGCTCTATGTCCTTGGTAAAGCTTATCCGGCCAGATGACTCTGCCTGAGAGCCGTAACTGGCCAGGCGTACAAAGTCGATCTGTAGGGGGTTTTTTATTTGTCGGATAAGATCTGCCATGAAAATAAAGGCCCCGTTAAGAATTCCGATGAGCACTATGGGACGTCCATGGTAGTCCTTGGAGATTTGCTCTCCCAACTCATGTACCCGCGCCTTAATGGTTTCAGATGACAAGACCTCCCGAAGTTGATCCTTATTATCCAAGATTAATCTCCTTTCTCACAACCTTTACAATCCTCGGCAGGGAGTGAATAATTGTCCTCTCTCAGCAGTCTTCCTTGACAGCCTGCTTTTGTAAATTAACTTACATTCGAGTTGTTTGCCAGTATCGACCTAAAAAGAATGGAGGTCAAATTCCTTATGCCGATTTATGAATATACATGCAATAAGTGCAACAAGATTTTCGAAAGTCTTGTGCTTTCATCCAGGGATATTAAGGGGATTCAATGTCCTGAGTGCGGATCAGAGGAAGTGCAGAAGATGCTGTCTAACTTTAGCTTTGGTTCAACAGGGCCGGTTCCCGGCGGTCTGAGTAGCATATCTAACTGCGGCTCCTCCCGCTTTGAGTGAACTTGACATTTCCAGCCGTTGGCTGGTCAATTAGAAATTATCAGGTAGAGCTTCTTGTAAATCCAGGGCATATCTCTTACATTCTTTCTTTTGATTTAATGTTCACATTCCTCGACTGCCAGGCAGGGAGTGAATAATTAGTGCCTGAACAAAATCCCACTCGAAAGATTTGTTGGGTTTTGCCTTTTGAAATTATTTTTTTGTAAGTATTTGATTTTCGTTCTGGCAAATTACTGAGGAGGTCAGGCGTTTTATGCTACAGATAGAAGATCTTTGGGTAGAAGTACAGGGCCGTGAGATCCTCAAGGGGATCAACCTCCGGATAGGACCGGGCGAGACACACTGCCTGTTTGGTAAAAACGGTTCGGGAAAAACAACGTTGCTTGTGACCTTGATGGGTTTTTCCGGTTACAAGGTCAAGCACGGTCGCATACTCTTTAAGGGAGAGGATATTACGCACCTGCCAATTAACGAAAGGGCCAAACTCGGCCTTGGGCTGTCCTTCCAGCGCCCTCCTACCTTGAGGGGTGTAAAGCTTAAGAACTTGTTGGCCTTATACAGCAAGGAAAGCGATGCCGGAAGCCAGTTAGCTCTTACTTATAATTTTGAGGATTTCCTGGGAAGGCAAGTGAATCTCGGCTTTTCCGGTGGTGAGATAAAAAAATCCGAACTGCTCCAGCTTTTGGCCCAAGGTCCCGATCTGTCGCTTCTTGATGAGCCGGAATCCGGTGTAGATATTGAAAACCTGGATGTTATATGTCAGATGATCCGCAAACTGTTACAAAAAGACCTGCCTAAAAATCGCCAGAAGTCCGGTCTGATAATGACCCACACCGGACTTATACTCAACTACGTAACTGCTGACAGGGGACATGTCATGCTGAACGGGCAGATATACTGTCAAGGAAACCCTCTTGATATATTT
>CAZPBZ010000211.1:0-3335 GCA_964584765.1 uncultured Thermodesulfobacteriaceae bacterium | reverse complement strand
GAACCGGGACATTTCATCCAGTGCTCCAAAAAAGGCCCTTTTGAATATCCCGGGCATCACTTCTGATAGAAAGATCTCCTGGGCCTGACCCTGGCGTACTATGCTTGAGATGATGTTGACATATTCGGCAAATCTTTTATTGCGATACTCCTTCATAAACTTGCTGCTTTGACGCAGCTCCACCTGTATTACTTCTGCCAGGTCTCTATTTTCTTGCACCAGGATCAAGTGAAGATAGGCAAAGCGCTCCAATTTTTCCCGCGGGTCATCAAATGAAGCGATTTCCTGCTTAACCCTGGCAATGATTTTGCCCATTTCCTCTTCAAATATAGTAATGAGGATATCGTACTTATTGTTAAAATAAAGATAAATAGTACCATCAGCCACATTGGCTTCTTTGGCTATTTCTGCTATGCGAGAATCGAAAAAACCATTACGGGCAAACACCCGAATAGCGGCCTTTACTATTTTATCGTGTTTATCAGCAGTTTTCATGGACAGATGCAATACTGATTTTAATGAATGTACGTTCATTCAGTTATTCCATTTATTCTCTTTTTGTCAAGAGGGAATATTCATATATTTTTTAAAGTTTGTATTTCCGGCAGGTTATATATATAGTCTCTGGAATCGTTTATTGACAGTATTTACTGCCGTCAGTAATTTGTATTTGTTGAGCAATTGCTCAATGATTGATCCCTGTCTGGAGGGATGGCCGAGTGGTTGAAGGCGGCGGTCTTGAAAACCGCTGTGCCGAGAGGTACCGTGGGTTCGAATCCTACTCCCTCCGCCAAAAAATATCGATACGGAGAGGTGACCGAGAGGCCGAAGGTGCTCGCCTGCTAAGTGAGTGTATGCTGAAAGGTGTACCGTGGGTTCAAATCCCACCCTCTCCGCCAAAGAATTATTTTCTCGGATTTGCCGGTGAAAGCCGGTATTTTTTAGGAGGTATATATAGACATGATGCGGAATTTTCTTTTTACGTCGGAGTCAGTAACTGAAGGTCATCCCGACAAGGTGGCGGATCAGATCTCAGACGCTATTCTGGATGCCATTTTAGACAAAGACCCTTATGCCCGGGTTGCCTGTGAAACCCTGGTAACCACAGGGCTGGCCTTGATCGCGGGCGAGATAACCACAGATTGCTATGTAGATATGCCCCAGGTAGTCCGTGGTACTATAAAAGAGATCGGGTATTCTAATTCTTCCATGGGTTTTGACTGGCAGACCTGCGCAGTTATTTCCAGCATTGACAAACAGTCGCCGGATATAGCCATGGGTGTGGATCGTGAAGGCGACATCGGGGCTGGAGATCAGGGTCTGATGTTTGGTTATGCCTGCGTTGAGACTCCTGACTACATGCCAATGCCCATATGGTATGCCCATCGATTGGCATTTCGTCTGGCAGAAGTAAGGAAAAAAGGGATTTTGCCCTTTTTAAGACCTGACGGCAAGTCACAGGTTACGATTCAGTATGAGGACAGAAGACCTGTCTCAGCCCATTCCATTGTAATAGCTGCCCAGCATGACCCTGGAGTCAGCAATAAAGAAGTGAAAGAGGCAGTTATTGAGGAGGTTGTTAAAAAAGTCGTTGCACCTGAGCACTTAACCGGCAAGACAGAATTTTTTATAAACAGTACGGGGCGTTTTGTGGTAGGCGGTCCTTTGGCAGACTGCGGAATTACCGGGAGAAAGATTATTGTTGATACTTACGGAGGCCGTGGTCATCACGGTGGCGGGGCCTTTTCCGGAAAGGATCCCACAAAGGTTGACCGTTCCCCTTCGTATATGGCCCGATACGTAGCCAAGAATCTGGTGGCCGCCGGGGTTGCAAGGGAATGCGAGGTCCAGGTAGCTTACGCTATTGGTGTTACCCGGCCCCTGGCCATAGATGTCCGCACTTTCGGTACTGAGGCCATTCCCCGGGAGCGGATTGTAAAATTCATCGAAAAGAATTTCAGTTTTAAACCAAAGGACATCATTGATTACCTGGACATGAGACGGCCGATCTTTAAGAAGACGGCTGCATATGGTCATTTCGGCAGACCTGAGCCGGAATTTACCTGGGAGCGCATGGACATGGTGGAAACTCTCAAGGAACAGGCGGGACTGTAGGGGGATAAAGGCATGAATTGTCACATTAAAGATGAAAGCCTGGCAGAGGCCGGACGTCTGCGCATTGAGTGGGCGGCCAAGAGCATGCCTGTATTGAACCTGATAAGGGAGCGTTTTCTGAAGGATAGGCCCCTTGAAGGGATCCGTATCGGGGCATGCCTGCATGTCACAACTGAGACCGCATCCCTTGTCCAGACCCTGAAGGCAGGGGGAGCTGAAGTGTATTTGTGTGCATCAAATCCTCTCAGCACACAGGATGACGTGACCGCCTCCCTTGTTAAAAATGATGGTATCCCGGTATTTGCCATTAAAGGCGAAGACAATGATACCTACTATAACCACTTGAGGGCAGTTCTTGACGCAAAACCGCAGATCACCATGGATGATGGGGCGGATCTGGTCTCCACCCTCCATACTGATCGAAAAGAACTTCTGGATAATGTGATTGGCGGAACAGAAGAAACCACTACCGGAGTGATCAGGCTTAGGGCAATGGCATCAGATGGAGTGCTCAACTATCCGATTGTGGCAGTCAATGACGCAAATACCAAACATCTGTTCGATAACCGTTACGGGACAGGACAATCTACCCTGGATGGCTTTCTCAGGGCTACTAACCGGCTTATAGCAGGTAGTATTTTCGTGGTGGCTGGTTATGGCTGGTGTGGCAAAGGCGTTGCCATGAGGGCCAAGGGCATGGGTGCCAGGGTGATTGTTACGGAAATAGAGCCATTGAATGCCCTTGAGGCTGTCATGGATGGATTTGAAGTCATGCCTATGGTAGAGGCAGCTCCCCAGGGTGATTTTTTCTGCACTGTAACCGGAGATATTAACGTCATCCGCGAAGAGCATTTCCTCAATATGAAAGACGGCGCCATTGTAGCCAACTCAGGTCACTTTAATGTGGAAATCGATCTTGAGTCCCTGGAAAGGATAACCAAAGAAAAGCGTACAATTCGTGACTATGTAGAAGAACATGCCTTGATAAATGAAAGGTGTATATATGTCCTGGGAGAGGGCAGGCTTATTAACCTGGCTGCCGCTGAAGGGCATCCTTCAAGCGTTATGGATATGAGCTTTGCCAACCAGGCCTTATGCTCGGAATATATGTTAAAAAAGGATTTAAATCTGGAGAAAAAGGTCTATGGCGTTCCGGAAGAGATAGACCGTGAGATTGCACGGTTGAAATTGTCCAGCATGGGAATCCGGATAGATACACT
>CAZPBZ010000210.1:0-3343 GCA_964584765.1 uncultured Thermodesulfobacteriaceae bacterium | reverse complement strand
GCAAATACCTTTCCCTTGTAACCCTCTACAGTGCCGTCTTCACCAAGCCTGATCGTTTCCCTTTCTGATATGCTTTCTTCTCTCAGGAATGAAAGCTCTGAAACCTGGCCTATTGCAGAGATAATATGATCACATTCGATATCAAAAGGCTTCCCATCCCTCAGCTTAGGCACTATCCTACCCTTTTCATCCCATCCCAAAGATGCAGGAGTGCATGTAAGACCCATTACGTGTCCCTTTTGCTTCAATATATTGGTTGGAGCTACCTCAAACCTGAAATTAACTCCTTCCTCTTTTACCATTTTTACTTCAAAGGGATCAGCAAGCATTTCATCTTCATTTTCCAGAGATAAAACTTCCACTGATTTTGCTCCTGCGCGCAATGCACTGCGGGCAACGTCCAATGCCACGTTCCCGCCTCCAATCACCAACACCTTGCCTCCCATATTAACAGGACGCCCCATATTCATATTTTGCAAAAAATTCAGCCAATCCATAAAACCTGCGGCGTCTTCCTGTTCCAAATCCAGGGAAATGGATTTGTAATTACCCACTGCCAGCACAATTGCATCTGCATTACCATTAACAAGGGAATCCAGGGAAATATCTTTTCCCATACTAACAGGGTTGTCAAACCTCACCCCTAAAGATCTAATAATATCAACATCGTGATCGATGATATGCCTTGGCAGGCGAAAAATCGGAATCCCGGCCCTCAACATTCCTCCGGGTTCATCAAAGGCGTCCATAATAGTGACGGCATATCCGTGCATAATTAATTCATAACCACAGGAAAGACCTGCCGGACCTGCCCCTACTATGACTATATTTTTTCCTTTAAACGGTTTCCGTAGATCCTTGATTATATTTATTATTTCTTTCTTATTTTTCAGTTCATACTGCACAGCCTGTCTTTTCAATTCGCGTATCGAAACAGGAGGGCCCCATGCTCCGACAAGGCAGGCATTCTCGCATGGACGGTGGCATACATATCCGCATACTCCCGGCAAGGGGTTATCCTGTCGTATAACCAGCAAGGCCTCTTTGATGTCCCCTGCTTCCAGCAAATTAATATATTCAGGGACCTTTTGGCTAATAGGGCATGCAGCAACACATGGGGGCAGTTCCTTAATGTTTTTCAGGTCGGTATTTCTATAGATATATCCCCGGGCAGTATTCTGTTCCTGCCTCAGTTCCGTCATAAATTCAGCAGGACATAGCCTCATACAAATACTGCAACCCTGACACAGGTCCCTGTCTATTACAGGCCGGTGTGTTCTTCCAAAAACCGCCATCTCTCCTCTCCAAGCGCAAAACCGGTTTCCATAGATTTTTTATTCATATCCACATACCTCTTATTCACATTCTCACCCATTGCTTGTAACAGAAACTCTTTACTCACGACATCAGTCACAGAAACCGCTGCACCCAGCATTACCATATTGGCAACCTGCTTACCGCCTGTCAGGCTAACAGCGCAGGAAGTTGCTGGGACCCCGATTTGCCTGACTCCATTAAGTTCTTTTGTCAAAACGTGCTGCTCATCAAAAAAAATTATAGAGCCCGGTGCTGCATCTTCCATATACTTGTCATAGGCCGCCTGGGACATGGCAATGAGAATATCGGACTTGATAACATGGGGAAACACAATCGGACGGTCCGAAATCAGGATATCGGAGCGAGCATACCCTCCCCTTGCCTGGGCCCCGTAAGAGCTTGATCCTGCAACAAATTTGCCCGCCCTGGCAGCCGCATGACCTAATATTGCCCCGGCCAGGATTATGCCCTGCCCACCAAAACCCGATATGCGAATCTGCTTAAGGGTTTTCATTACCGAATTCTCCTGTAACGATCTTGCCTTCAAGCTCCTCTTTGGATAAATTTTTGCTCTCTTCAATAGAGATGCAATCCTCCATTAATGCTTTCATCATATCTGCGGGGGTGTCACTGCTGTTTCTTCTTCCGAATTGAGTGGGGCATGGGGATAAAACCTCAAGGAATGTGAACCCTGTCATATTCAGTGATCTCTTTATGGCCCTTAATAAAGATAAAGGCTGGGTTACCGAATACCTGGCCACATATCCAGCACCGGCAGCAAGAGCAAGTTTGCAGAGATCAAAGGGACGATGTATATTGCCGCCCATTGTTGTGGCAGTCAACGAACCCAGAGGGGATGTTGAGGCAACCTGTCCGCCGGTCATGCCGTATATCAGATTATTGGCACAGATTACCGTCATATCAATATCCCGCCTTGCAGCATGAATAAAGTGGTTGCCTCCGATAGATACAAGATCACCGTCTCCGCTTATGACCACCACGTTGAGTTCCGGATTATACAGCTTGGCACCGGTGGCGAATGCAATGGCCCGTCCGTGCAAAGTATGCAGGGTGTCGGCATTAAAATGAGGGCTTGGAATCCATGCTGCACAACCTATTCCCGACACAAAAAGCATCTCATCCATATCAAGCCCAAGTCCGTCAATTGCCCTGAGTATAAGGTTCATAAGTATGCCATGGCCACAGCCCGGACAAAAAGGGGTCGATGTGATCTCCGGCCGTAGGTATTTTTCAAGATCTCTGGACATTACAAAAGGCCTTTCACCTCATCAATTATCTTATCAGGGTAAATAACCTCCCCGTCCGTCTGGTTGTAAGATATGACATCACAGGCGGCATATTTCTTTATCTCTCCGGAAATCTGGCCCATGTTCATCTCAGATACAAATATCTTTTTGACCGAACTGCCGATCTCATTAATAACCTGATCAGCAAAGGGCCAGATGGTCTTTAAACGGAGAAGCCCCACCTTCTTACCCTCTTTTCTGATATGATTTACTGCAAAAAGAGCAGACCTGGCAGTAAATCCATAACTGACTATAAGGATCTCCGCATCATCCGTATAATACGACTCTGTTTGAATGATCTCTTCCCTGTTATTCAAGATCTTATTGTTGATCCTTTTAACAAGCCTTGAGTGAACCACCGGATCACTTATTTCTCTGATCCCGAATCCGTCATGAGTGGACCCAGTAACCAGCAACCTTTCCCCTTCTCCAAAGGAGGGCATAGGCGGAACCCCATCTTCCTCTTTGGTGTCAAAAGGTTCAGCCCCCTTTTTCTTGATCCTGTTGAAGATCCTTGTGCTTTCTTTTACGGATACGTTCTCCTTCAAATGCCCGATCGTCTCTTCTCCCATTATAAAAACAGGGACCCTATACCTCTCAGCAAGGTTAAAGGCATCTATTGTCTGGTCATACATCTCCTGTGAAGACCACGGAGAAAAGGCTATCACCTGATAATCTCCATGGGATCCCCATTTTGCCTGCATGTGATCACCGCTCCC
>CAZPBZ010000209.1:0-3347 GCA_964584765.1 uncultured Thermodesulfobacteriaceae bacterium | reverse complement strand
GCCTCACCACCCTCAGCTTTTTCATCCTTCTCCGGCTTAGGCGGAGCAGGAACAACCGGAACAGGCTTCCTGGGCGGCTTGAGCTTGCCCTGTTCCTTGGCCTTTCGATAATTTACAAGCAACTTACGTTTATCGAGTATACACTCCTCTTTGGTATACCTGGCGAGCTCGAAATTCTGTCCCAGAACAATGGCTTCCTTGGGACATACTTCCTGGCAGAAACCGCAGAAAATACACCGCAGGAGGTCTACTTCAAAGGATGCGGGATATGTCTTTGCAGCGTACTTATCTTCCTCGCCTTCCTCTCGCTTGCCCTTCTTTATCGTAATACACTTTGCCGGACAGATCTTTGCGCACATCCCACACGCAATACACTTCTCCCTGCCCTTGTCATCCCGCTGCAGCATATGTTCACCGCGAAAGACTGGAGATATCTCTCTGGTGCGATCTTCCGGGTACTGCCAGCATGTTGGAATCGTATGGGGCCCAGGCCTCCAGCAGGCCTTAAAATTGAACCAGAAGTGTCCCCAAGTGAGCTTCATACCTTTCAGGATCTCCCACAGATAGATCCGTTCACTCAGGGTGTATTCCTTTTTTACAACCGGCTTGGCCATGATGTGCTCCGACTAGACCGTAAGCTGAATAAACAGCGCAGTAATAAAGATATTAAACAGGGCAAGAGGAATCAGCCCTCTCCACCCAAGGCCCATAACCTGATCATACCTGAACCGAGGCAAGGTCCACCTGACCCACACAAACATCCACAGGAAGAACGATACCTTTAAGAAAAATATACAGAAAGATACTATCCCCCATGATATGGGTCCGAGATATGCGCCTAAATCAATATATGGTAAGTGCCAGGAGCCAAAGTACAAGGCGACAATAATACCGGATATCGTTACCAGGTTTACATACTCCCCGAACAGATAAAGCCCCAGTCGCATTGAGCCGTACTCTGTATGGTAGCCTGCGACAATTTCACTTTCCGCCTCAGGCAAGTCAAACGGCACACGATTGGCCTCTGCATAGGCAGCCACAATGAACAGAATAAATCCCAAAGGCTGTTTGAATATCCCCCAGTTTGGGAGAAATCCCAAGAAAGTCCCCTGCTGGGCAAGTGAGATATCCCTGAGGCTGAACGTGCCATACACGAACACAACAGCCAGCAGAGCCAGCCCCAGCGGCACTTCGTATGAAATCATCTGGGCGGTAGATCTCAGACCTCCAAGGATGGAATACTTATTAGTGGAGCCCCAACCGCCCAGTATTACGCCATACACTGCCATGGAACCAATAGCTAATATGAAGAGAAACCCTATATTTACATCAGAGACCTGGAGTATTATCTCCTTGCCTCCAAGAATGATCTTGTCTCCAAAGGGCACAACCGCATAGGCTGAAAAGGCCGGAAGAGAAAAAAGCAAAGGCCCCAATATATAAAGGAACTTCTGAGCCTTTGTAGGTATTATCTCCTCCTTGGTAAAGAGCTTGATTCCATCTGCTAAGGGCTGGAACAGTCCAAAAGGACCGGCGCGGTTCGGACCCGGCCTGTCCTGTATCAAAGCTGCACCTCGCCTTTCCACCCAGGTCATGACCACGGCTATGAGCAAAACCCATACCCAGATGCAAACGACCTTAATAATTGCGATTAGCCAGTCATCCATGGGCATCACAGCCTCCTTACCGATCCAACTCGCCGGCGATAACGTTAAGACTACTGAGACAGGCAACCAGGTCGGCTATCAATTCCCCCTGGACCAACTCAGGAAAGGCCTGATAGATCATATAGCAGGGGGGCCTTATCCTTATTCTATAAGGGTTGGCAGAACCATCGCTCTTTACAAAGAAGCCCAGCTCCCCGTTAGGAGACTCAAGAGCACTATATACTTCGCCTGCCGGGGGTTTTATGACCTTAGGCACCCTTGCCATCAGAGGGGCGTCGGCAGGCATCTCCTTGTAAAGCTTATATGCCTGATCAATGATCTTGATCGACTGCTCCATCTCGATCATACGCACGATGTAACGATCAAATACGTCTCCATTTTTCCCGACCGGCACTTCGAACTTGAATTTGTCATACATACAGTAGGGTTCATCTATTCTCAAGTCCCTCTTGACCCCGCATGCCCTCAGGCAGGGACCTGTAAAGCCCCAGTTCAGGGCGTCCTCTGCAGAAAAGGCACTGACGCCTATGGTACGGTCCATCCAGATACGGTTGTGAGTAAGGAGCTTTTCAGTTTCTTCATTGGCCTTTCGCACATTAGGCTTGAGTTCCTCCCACCTCTCCTCAAAGTCATCAGGCAGGTCGGCATCAACTCCTCCGATACGGCCAAAAGTGTTGGTCAGCCTTGCTCCGTTGAACCACTCGAATATCTCGTAGATTTCCTCACGCTGTATGATGAGATAGAAGAAGGGTGTAAAGGCCCCAAGGTCAACGCCAAGAATACCTATACAGACCTGATGATCTGCGATCCTGGCAAGTTCCATCATGATGACCCGGATGAGCTGGGCCTTCTCGGGGACCTCAAGACCCATCAACTTCTCCACGGCCATCTCATATGAAACATTGTTGGGAATGGCGGAACAGTAATTGAGCCTGTCCGTAATAGGAATGAACTGATGATATGTAAGACTCTCACCCAGCTTCTCCACGCCCCGGTGAAGATATCCTATCTCAGGCTCGACTTTTATCAGGGATTCTCCGTCGGTTAGGGCAATCACCCGGAGAGTGCCGTGCGTAGCCGGATGAGAAGGGCCGATATTTACAGTTACGTAGTCACCTGTTTCGTGACCTGTCTGAGTAGTAGGATTCTGATTCACCTTAACTTCTCCTAATCGTCATATATCAGGTGACGTTCTTCCCCCTGCCCTTCCAAAGGATAATCCTTACGAAGCGGGTAGGCCGGAAAATCGTCCCACATCAGGAGTCTCTTGAGATTGGGATGGCCCTTAAAGCGTATGCCGTACATGTCAAATGCCTCCCGTTCAGGCCAATCCGAGGCCTTCCAAATGGAATTCAGGCTGTCCACCTCCATATCATCTTCTGCCACGCGCACCTTCACCTGCAGACGCTCGTTTCGTTCAAGACAAAGCAACAGGTAAACTACTTCATAGCGGGGTGGAAGCGACCCTTTCTCTTTTACTTCTTCTACTTCTACTTCTTCTACTTCTTCTGCCTCAGCACCCTCGCCTTCTTCTTTCTTCTTGGGCTTTTTCTTGGGCTTATTCAGGTCGAGATTATCCACCCCGAACACGTCACTCAGAAAATTAAAACCGAGATCAGGTGTATCCCGCAGAAGGCGCATTACATTAAGAATACTCCTTTTGGGAACTTCCACACTGAG
>CAZPBZ010000208.1:0-3361 GCA_964584765.1 uncultured Thermodesulfobacteriaceae bacterium | reverse complement strand
ATGTTTCCATACAACCTCACAATTCCGTTCATCCTGTCTGAATAATGGGAATTCCTAAGCTATTAAATAGCTGGTAGAATAATTCATGTTTTTCGGTTGGATGTCAAATAGGTAATACTGATCGTGTAATTGATTGTCATTGAAGATTTCGATAAGAGGAAATCGAAGCAACGCAGCAGATGGGGTATTTTCAATGGAATTGAGTGATAGAACATGGAAGATCTTTCTGAATTCATGATGTACGAAATGAAATTCGTCCGTAATGTGGCTGGTGTCGGCTCTTTTACCTGCGTGCCCGCAAAGGAAATGAGTACCCAGCAGGTGCTGGATTACCTGAAAGTACATCCGAATGACCAATTCATGCATAATTACCTGTTGTTTAACCTGGCAGAATACGACAAAGACAAGCTTGAGGGCTTGATTGAGCAAAAAAAAGAAGATATTAAATTCCTGGCAGCTGCCTATGAGGTAAGCATATTATGCGGATTTCATGATGTGCGCAGCAAACTTGAAAAAATGGGTGCGAGAAAACTTGCCGGGCACACCCCCTTGATTTTCGCAAGATGGGCCTTGGACAAGGACTCTCCTGGGCATCTGTTCTGGACAGGCGTGCTTGAAAAGAACGTCTATAATCACGAACTGCTTCCTTCCTTGAGTGAGATTGAGTTTCCCATACCATTTGATCTTGATGATATCAATCCAGGCAAAAAAGCCATGGTACATATAAAGGACATCTGTTCCAAATCAGACACAGGGTCCGTTATGCCGGGGATTTCAGCGAGGGAGAAAACAGCATCAGAGACCGTTCAAGATATCGTGAGAAGACTCTCCAATATTGACCTGATTACCGGAACTGAACGGAAAACAGTGTGGTCTCTCAGCCCATATGCGCTGGAAAGATCATGGAAAATAGAGGTTCAGGTTGCTGTGGGAAGGAACAGGTGGGGACTATCCATTCCTCAGACAAGCTACGGAAAAGGCATGGAAGAAGACCAGGCACGAGCCTCGTATTTGATGGAGATGATTGAAAGATATTCATCTTTTGCAAGTTTTTCCAATGAGTTGACTATCGGATACAAGAATGAGTTCAATCTCGTTAGATCCAACTACACTGATTTGGTGGCGCAGGGGCTTTTTGCACTTGATCCGAATACCATGAATCTTGAGGTCCCCTACGAGGACCAGGTATTGTACTGGATAGCAGGCCGGGAAATTCGCGCAGACAAGAACGCCGAGATATATCTGCCCGCCCAGTTTGTCTTTCTGTTCTGCAACCTCGATGAAACGGCTCTGACCAGCGGGGTGTCATCAAACGGTCTTGCTTCAGGAAATACTGAAGATGAGGCCAGGCTGCATGCCTTGATGGAATACATAGAAAGAGATGCCGAGAGTGTTGCCCTTTACTCTCCAGAGAGGTGTTTTACGCTGGAAGCAGAAGATCCCTCAGTAGCTCATCTCCTGAACAGATGTCGAGAAAGAGGTCGCTATGTCCAGTTCCTGGATCTGACTCCTGATCTTGGAATACCTTGCTACAAGGCCTTTGTGCAGATCGGGGATGAATTTGTAAAGGGTTGTGCAGCCGACCTGAGTGGAAAAACCGCAGTGGTATCTGCATTGACTGAGCTGGCATATCCGTATTTTGTCAGATCAAATCCCCCTCCGGCAGGACAAAAGACCATAAAATACGAGGAACTCCCCGATTATTCATCAGGGGATGTAAGTCGCGACTTGAATACCATGGAGAGACTGCTGTTATCAAACAGCCTTAAACCGATTTATGTGGACTTGACAAGAAAGGACCTGGATGTCCCTGTGGTAAGGGCGTTTGTGCCAGGTTTGGAGTTCATGGCGATATTAGACAGGTTCTCGAATTTCAGCAAAAGACAATTCAGAAACTATCTTAAAACAGTCGGAGTCAGGTGAGCAAAAATTCTACCAGATCATAAAAAAGATTGTTGCGGCCCGAATTGATGGCGGCAATTAGGTCATAACCTTCATCCTTATTCGTTTCGTTTTTCAGTTTGCGTGCCTTTGTCCTTTTTTCCTGTCACCTGACAGGAGTTGCGCATTCAGGTGGAGATTCCAAGTTTGGGCAGGATGTAGACCTGCAACAGATACCATATACCTATAATAGCAATGACAATTAGAATTTCTTTCATTTTTTACCCCTTATTCATATGTCGTTGAAGAGCAGTTGCCAGTCCTTTTTGGTCACCAGGCACAGTACAGCGCCATCATTGAATACAACATGACCGTACCGAGGTGGCCAATGTCCAGAAAAATAATAAAATCAGGCGAAAAGGTATATCCGGATAGGTTTCTGACCCATAGAAAAATACCGGATATGACGACTGCCATTAAAATAAGGCCTCGAACGGCCCCTGACAAGTTCACCCGTTTTTGCCGGACCGGTCCGTTCATCCTGTCTGAATAATGGGAATTCCCAAACGAAAGGGGGGAATTAGCCCCCATAACCTAACCCCCCTGATATAACTGGTCCGCCCAGCAGGATTCGAACCTGCGACCTGCGGATTAGAAGTCCGCTGCTCTATCCAGTTGAGCCATGGGCGGGAATCCAATGACCGATTCGTGTATAATCTCTTACTATATCCTTGTAAAGTTCCTTTCAGACACTAAATAGCATCTTTGCCATGTTCACCTGTCCTGACTCTTATGACCTCTTCCACAGGAAGCACAAAGATCTTACCGTCTCCGATTTTCCCTGTATAGGCAGATTCCTTGATTTTTGCCACCACCTGGTCTACCTGAGCTGCATCTACTATTATCTCAAGTTTGACCTTGGGGATGAAATCTACCACGTATTCTGCACCTCTATAGACCTCTTTATGCCCTTTCTGGCGGCCATAACCCTTGACTTCGGAAATTGTCATTCCCTTGATTCCGATCTCGTTCAGGGCCTCCTTTACGTCGTCTAACTTGAACGGCTTTATAATTGCTTCAATTTTCTTCATGTATTCCTCCTTGGTCGCCCCAACCCCTGTTATCTAAACCACAAACTGGCGGGAATTTCCAAATTATGCGTTTTCCAGGGCGGGGGTATGGAATTTATTCTACTTATGCGGAGCTAACTCAATAGGCATATTGCTTAAAAGTGATTTCCTGTCAACTGCTATACTTCAAAAAATAGCTGTATAAGTTTCGTATACGAAACTTATATATTACAAATGCTTTTGCATTATAGCTTTAGATCGACTCCGACTTTTTGCAGTGTAATCAAATAAAGACTTGGTCTAAGCGCTTCTATTATTAAGTAAAAGGAATCTAATAGACTGTCTTCTATATACACTATAGATTCTCTGCTATTCGTTGTTTTATCGTTTCTGTAACAACGGCCTGTCTT
>CAZPBZ010000207.1:0-3364 GCA_964584765.1 uncultured Thermodesulfobacteriaceae bacterium | reverse complement strand
TTGTAGCGGTTCCAGTACCTGATTCATATCGAGAGTTATCTCAGGCCCTCTTTGTCATTAGGACCATATCCCTCCCTGACACGTCTTTTCTGATATATCCAATATAGCCGTCTGATAGTTTCTTTACTTTACAGTCAGGATGATTCCGGCCAGGATATGGGAGCTGCCATGGAAATCTGAAACTCCCCATCTAATACCCTAACTTCTTTATCGAACGAGGTCCTGGAAACATTGTTGATATCCACAAGCTTGATATTCCCTGACCGGGTCAGGATAAAGTGGGGCTGTGCGACGCCAGGCCCTTGATGAGCTGCATAATTTGGGATGATAGGTCAACCTGGCACCACAAACAGCCTGCTTTGCCAAGTTTTGATCAATCAGGTCTCCGGGAGCATGGGCGTCCATGTTGATGACAAGTTGAGTACCTGTTTTTTTGATGCTAAGACTATACTTTTTTTTCATAACTCGATAGTTTAGTACCTTAGTTCTAAATTTGGTGTTTTTGGTGACAGAATATTTTCAAACTTTAGTTTACTTAAGGCACTGTTCCGGTTCATCCGGGTTAGGAATTTCCATAGTTTCCAGAATATGTTGAATATAAATCACCAGATCACCAGATCACCAAATCACCAAATTCACATGATCGGTATTTGCGGTACAGGGATGGCTGCCCTTGCCGGTTTGCTCAAGGAAAAGGGATACAGGGTAAAAGGATCTGACAGTCAGGCCTATCCACCCATGAGTGATGTCCTCAAGGGACTGGGTATTCCTGTAACCCTGGGATACCATCCGGATAATCTGGTTTCTAATCATCCCGATCACCAAATTCCCGACCTTGTAATAATAGGAAATGTGATCCGGGCCGATAATCCTGAGGCCATGTATGTGGTCTCCAGGGGCATTCCCCATCTCTCTTTTCCTGAGGCCTTATCTCTTCTGTTTCTGGAGGATATGAAGCCTTTAGTAGTGGCCGGCACCCACGGCAAGACCACTACCTCTGCTTTGCTGGTCTCTGCCCTTGAGGCCTTGGGTGAAGGCCCCGGTTTTATGGTGGGTGGGATGCTTAATGCCTTTGAATCCGGTTTCCGCGTTGGGCGCCCTCCCTGGTTTGTGCTTGAAGGTGACGAATATGACACGGCCTTTTTCGACAAGAGGCCGAAGTTCTTACACTATCGTCCCCATGGTGTGATTCTTACCAGCATAGAGTTTGACCACGCGGATATATATGCTGACCTGGATGCAATAAAGCAGGCCTTTTCCAAACTGGTTGCCTTGATTCCGTCAGAAGGGATCCTTGTGGCCTGTGCGGACTGGCCGGCGGTTGTGGAGGTTTGTGCTCAGGCAAGGTGCAAGGTGGTGACATACGGTGAAAGTCAAGGATGCCAGTGGCAACTGGCTGATCTTTCTGTTGATTCCACTGGCACAAGGTTCACTGCTGTGCATCATGGAGAGATTTGTGGTGAGGCACGGATAAGACTTCCCGGCAGACACAATGCCTTGAATGCTTTGGGTGCTCTTGCGCTGTGCAGTCATCTTGGGATGAAAGAGGATATAGCGCTTAAGGGCCTGGGCTCTTGTGCCGGAGTAAGGAGGAGGCAGGAAATCAGGGGGGAGGTGGCCGGAGTCACGGTAATCGATGATTTTGCCCATCATCCAAGGGCGGTCAAGGAGACCCTTGCTGCGTTGAGGTCAGTATATTCTGGCCGTCGTCTCATAGCTGTGTTTGAGCCAAGGACCAATACCAGCAGAAGGAGTGTCTTCCAGGAGGTTTATGTTCATTCTTTCAGTCCTGCTGATCGAGTGCTGGTGCGTGAGGTGCCTGACCCGGAAAAGGCCCCGCCCGGAGACAGATTTTCATCTAAAAAGCTGGTGGCTGATCTCAAGGACAGGGGCATTGATGCGGCGTACTTCCCGGATGCCGGCGCAATTCTTAAGGACCTTGTGGCAAATCGTTCTGATGGTGATGTAGTGGTGATACTCTCCAATGGTGATTTTGAAGGCCTGGTTGAAAGGCTGCTATCCGCACTGTCGTCAAATCGTCAAATCGTCAAATCGTCAAATCGTCAGATCACCAAATTCCAAGAGTTGTTCAGGAGTTCAAAGGGGTCTGCCAGGAAGGGTCGTCTGCAAACTGCGCATGGGGTGGTGGAGACGCCCGCATTTATGCCGGTTGGGACCCAGGCCACTGTAAAGGCATTGACCCCTGAAGACCTCAAGGAAATCGGGGCCCAGATAATTTTAAGCAATACCTATCATCTGTATCTGCGTCCTGGTTATGAGATCATAAGGGAACTCGGCGGCTTGCACCGGTTCATGGGGTGGGACAGTCCTATTCTGACAGATAGCGGCGGTTTTCAGGTCTACAGTCTTGCAGCACTCGGAAAGGTAGAGGAAGAAGGTCTTACATTTCGCTCCCATATAGACGGGTCTCTTCACAAACTCACGCCGGAGCTTGTTATAGAGATCCAGGAGGCCCTGGGTTCAGACATAATGATGTGCCTCGACTCCTGCATCCCTTACCCGGCCGGTAAGGAAGATATAAAAAATGCTGCTGAACTGACCACACGATGGGCCAAGAGGTCCTTAGAGGCGAGAACAAGGCGAGATCTTTTATTATTCTCCATTGTACAAGGGGGGATGGACCCTGCGTGGAGACAACGAAGTGCATTAGATCTCCTTGAATTTGGTTTTGATGGATATGCCATCGGAGGGCTCAGTGTCGGTGAGCCAAAAGAACTTATGTTTGAGATGATCGATATCACAAGGCCCTTAATCCCGGATAGGTATCCTGTCTATGTAATGGGAGTTGGTAACCCGGAAGACCTTGTTGAGGGAGTGGCAAGAGGGGTTGATATGTTCGACTGCGTGATGCCTACCAGGAACGCCAGGAACGGGATGCTCTTTACTTCCTTCGGGCACATTGTTATAAAGAATTCTCGTTTTGCCAGGGATTCGAGGCCAATAGACCCTTCCTGCACGTGTTATACTTGCAGGAATTATTCCCGTGCCTATTTGAGGCACCTTTTTATCGCAAAGGAGTTGTTGGCCCATAGGCTTAATAGCATTCACAACTTGCATTATTTTTTGCATCTAATGAAAGAGATGCGGGAGGCCATAGAGAAGGACAGGTTTGAGGCCTTCCGGGAACAATTTTATGCAAAAAAGGAGATCACCAGATGATGATACCGTCAATAGCTTATGCCATGGCCCCTCCTTCCGGAAGTGGAGGGGGAAACCCACTCACGGCCTTTCTGCCCCTGATCATTATTTTTGCTATTTTTTATTTCCTTTTGATCAGACCGCAGCAGAAAAGGGCAAAGGATCACAGAAACTTTCTGGATTCCTTGAGTCGTGGGGATGAAGT
>CAZPBZ010000206.1:0-3364 GCA_964584765.1 uncultured Thermodesulfobacteriaceae bacterium | reverse complement strand
CCGCGAAGGTGGCCGGACAGTCGGTGCTGGCGTGGTAACCAAAATAACAGAGTAGGAGGCTGGCTATGAGAGAGATAATCACCCTTGCATGTACGGTCTGCAAGCAGCGTAATTATACTACCACAAAGAACAAACGGACTACTCCGGATAAGCTTGAATTTAAGAAATACTGCCGATTCGACAGAAGGCATACGATACACAAGGAGATAAAGTAGTTTTAATATCTGCTTGCAGTATTTTATGCTACACGATACATGTTGTATCTCCGGCAAAGCATGGAATGCGCTATTTTCATGTGCTTAACCGGCACAGGAAAGGTCGGATCTCGACAGGCCAGTAGCTCTAATGGTAGAGCACCGGACTCCAAATCCGGGAGTTGGGGGTTCGAGTCCCTCCTGGCCTGCCATTGTCCGTTATCAGAAAACATAAATCGACTCCGGCAAGTTGGGAGATTTGAGTGACAAAAAGTAAAGTTAGAAAGGCTCAGAGCAGAAAAAAAGCACAGGCTGTAACACAAGGCAATGACAAGCCTGTCAAGAACCGCTCGTCCAAACAGGGCTCTGGACTGGCAGAGACTGTCCCCGCTTTGAGCGGCGGCGTTACGGGTTTGGTGGATAAGGTCAAGTCCTTTCTCCTAGAGGTCCGTGTCGAGTTTGACAAAATTACTTGGCCTACCAGGAAGGAAGCAATTGCGCTGGCTACCGCTGTATTGGCAATTACGTTTTTCTTTACTGCTTACCTTGGTATAGTAGATATTTCCCTGACAAAGCTTGTCAGCCTCCTTATTTATTGACAAGTTGATGTATATGGGTCGGATAGTCACTGTCAGTAGAGGCAATTTATTGAAAATCAATAAGTTGGTCCACGTCAAACATAACTTTCTATAGCTTGTAAATGAGTAATTTTTAATGGCGCATAAATGGTACATTGTTCATACTTATTCCGGGTTTGAGTATAAAGTCAAGGTCTCTATAGAGGAGAGGATTAAGCAGTATGGGATGGAGGAGTATTTCTCCAGAATTGTTGTCCCTATGGAACAGGTAGTAGAAATCATAGGAGGAGAAAAGCGTACTTCACCCAGAAAGATTTTTCCAGGCTACATTCTGGTAAAGATGGAATTAAATGATAACTCGTGGCACCTGGTTCAGGACACCCCAAAAGTGACCGGCTTTATCGGTGGCCTGCAGAATCCGGTACCCCTTTCGGATGAAGAGGCTGAAAAAATAATTCGCCAGATGGAAGAACGAGCTCTAAAGCCGGTACCCAAGTATAGCTTTGAAAAGGGTGATCATGTGACTGTGATAGATGGGCCTTTTGCTAATTTCAACGGTGTTGTAGATAATGTTAACCCGGAGAAAGGAAAGATCTGGGTACTTGTCTCTATTTTTGGAAGGTCAACACCTGTTGAGTTGGAATTTGGACACGTACAAAAGGCCGGTTAAAGGAGAATACTATGGCCAAAAAAATCTTATCATATATCAAACTCCAGATCCCTGCAGGGCAGGCAAATCCATCCCCGCCTGTGGGACCCGCTTTGGGGCAGCACGGTGTGAACATAATGGAGTTTGTTAAGGTCTTTAATGCAAAGACGCAGGACCAGATGGGAATGATAATCCCTGTTGTGATAACTGTATATGGGGACAGGTCCTTCAGCTTTATTATGAAGACGCCTCCTGCAGCTATTTTGCTTAAGAAGGCGGCAAATATCGAGAAAGGGTCAGGAATTCCTAATCGGGAAAAAGTCGGCAAAGTTACCAGGAAGCAGGTAGAGGAAATCGCCATGAAAAAGGAGCCAGACCTGACCGCTGTTGATTTGCATGCGGCTGCACGTTCCATTGAAGGTACAGCCCGTAGTATGGGTATTGAAATTGTTGATTAAAGGCATATTACACGATGCCTGTTAGATGCAGGTGTCGTGTACATGGACTAAAAGGGAGAAAGATTCCATGGCAAGTCATGGCAAGAAATATCTGGACGCAAGGGCCAAAGTGGATGCAGGCCGAAGGTACGGTTTGGATGAAGCAATAGACGTGGTCCTCAGTACGCACTATGTCAAGTTTGATGAGACCGTAGATATAGCCATAGTCCTGGGGGTCGATCCCAGGAAGGCAGACCAAAATGTGAGAAGCTCTGTTGTCCTTCCTCATGGTACGGGACGCACTCAAAGGGTTCTGGTAATTGCTAAGGGTGAAAAGGCCAAAGAGGCTGAAGATGCCGGCGCCGACTATGTTGGGGCCGAGGATATGATAGAAAAGATAAAAGGGGGTTGGCTTGATTTTGATAAAGTTGTTGCCACTCCCGATATGATGTCAATGGTGGGTAGGATCGGCAAGATTCTCGGTCCAAGGGGTATGATGCCGAATGCCAAGACCGGAACCGTAACCCTTGATGTTGCCAGGGCGGTTAATGAGATAAAGGCAGGAAAGGTGGATTTCCGGGTAGACAAGGGCGGGGTTGTCCATGTTCCCTTGGGCAAGGTTTCCTTTGGTTCCAATAAAATCAGGGAGAATTTCGCATCGCTTGCTGAGACATTACTCCGTATAAAGCCTTCTACAAGCAAGGGGGTCTATGTGCGGAGCGTTGCACTGTCCACTACAATGGGACCAGGAGTTAAGGTGGATCCCGCTGAAGTTAAAGCAGTCGCTTCCTAAATAATAGTTTACATGTCTGCTCATTAGTCAGAGACAGTAGGTACGCCTCATGTGTTTAATAGAGTTAGTCCGGCACTTAGCTCTACCTACCTAGATAGGTGAGACCTCTGCCTTTGGCAGTAAAAAATAACTGCCTATGGTAGAAAGGGGGGAGAAATTTGGCTTTAAAGCTTAAGGGAAAAGAGACTATAGTTGGGGATCTGCACGAGAAGTTTTCCAGGTCTGAAGCTGTAATTATGACTCAGTTTCAAGGTCTCGACGTTGCTGGTGCCAATGAACTTCGAAAGAAGCTCAGGGAGTCAGGTGCCGAGTTCAAGGTATCAAAAAATACTCTTTTTAAAAGGGCCATAAAGGGCACTCCGGCAGAAGTGCTTTTAGATCAGTTTTTTGGCCCTAATGCCGTGGCCTTTGCCTATGAAGATCCAGTGTCTATGGCCAAGGTTATGGTGGAGTTCGCAAAGAAGAGTGAGATCCTTGAGATCCGCAGCGGCGTTTTGAATGGAAAATTCATTGATATTGCCCAAATCCAGGCCTTGTCAGAACTGCCAAGCCGGGAGGTTCTGCTTGCAAAGCTGCTCACAGTTTTTGTCGCTGTTCCTGCATGTCTTGTCAGAGCCCTGTCAGGTATACCGCGAAAGCTGCTCTATGCGTTAAGGGCAATTGAAGATCAGAAAAATGATGATGACAATTGAATAAGTGGTTCTGCTCAAAAT
>CAZPBZ010000205.1:0-3410 GCA_964584765.1 uncultured Thermodesulfobacteriaceae bacterium | reverse complement strand
TATAAATTTTCCAAGAAGGTCCTGTAGGTTAGGGGAAGCATGGTGATAATCAATTCATATTCAAGAGGTATTATTTATGAAGGCTTTGAAAGACTTAACAAGATATGATGTCATGCTTTTATCTATAATGGTTTGTCTTATTTCTTCTATTGCATTTGCCCAGGGAGAATCCAACGAAGGTCCTGTATTTGCCAAAACAAAGCCCATTAAGATAGCTGTGGAATTTACTACTCATTCTGCTTGTGCGCATATAGCCAACCAAAAAGGCTGGTATAAGGAAGAGGGATTGACTATTAGCGGTTATGAAAATTTTATAACCGGCATGGCCCTCGCTGCCGCTCTGGCAAGAGGCGATATTGATGCCGCTTATATCTGTCTGATTCCGGCTATAAACGCTAAGGCCAATGCCAATGTGCCCATAAAGATTGTAGCCGGAATCCATAAATACGGATATGGCTTTGTTGTCAATCCTGACAAGGTCAAAACTATCGATGACCTGAAAAAGGAAGGGATTCGTATTGGATGCAGTCGGGAAGGCAGTCCCCTTGATGCGCTTTTGCATAAAATGATAGAAAAATATCACTTGGATAAAAAGCAGATATTAAAAAGAGTCAGAAGGATGAACCCACCCAAACTGCTTCTTGCCCTTAAAATGGGGCAATTGGATGCGGCCTTTATCTGTGAACAATTTCCCACCATGGCAGAAGAATTAGGGTTTAAGGTATTTTTGACGGCAGAAGACCTCTGGCCCAATATGCAGGGCAGTGTTTTGGTGGTAAGGGAAGAACTCATAAAGGAGTATCCTGACATAGTGAAGAAATTGGTAAAGGTTACTGAGCGGGCGACACAATTTATCAATAGTCATCCTGAAGAAGCAGCAGAGATTGTTGCCGGAGGATTACAGGTTTCCGGGAAAAAGATATTCCCTGTTAAAGCTATTGATGTAGCTTCCAAATTAGTGATCACTCCACCGCCGATATTAAAATCCTTGACGGAAAGATTAGTTAATACAACTGATATTGACCCGGAAGAAATTCAGAAAGCAATAGATACTTGCGTGGAATTAGAATACATAAAGGAACCATTTAAAGCAGAGGATTTTATTGATTTGTAACTACCTGAATAGTTACGAAGAGTTTATTAAATGGAGAGGATAAAAGCTGCTTACAGCCTGATTCCCGTATTTATTTTTTTGTTAATCTGGGAGATGGCAGCCCGGCTGGAACTTATCCCGGGGCATTTCTTTTTTCCGCCTTTTACTGCGGTGGTGCAGGAATTTTATCATCTGACCGCCAACGGAGTTCTGCCGGCCAACTTTTTGAGGAGCCTGACCAGGGTCCTGATCGGTTTTATCACCGGATCTATTGCCGGTTTATTAATGGGGATTTTGATGGGTTATAAGGAGACTATAAATAAAACATTTCATCCGATTTTCAGCCTACTTTATCCTATTCCTGCCCTGGGCTGGCTGCCCATCTTGATGCTCTGGTTTGGAATAAGTGAAATGCTTCCCATCATGATCATATTTATCTGTTCATTCTTTCCAATACTTTATAACACCATCACTGGTATCAAAACCGTAGATAAGAATCTTATCAAGGTTGCAAAGACCTTGGGGGCATCTGAAAGAAAAATCTTGAGCACCGTACTTTTGCCCCTTGCTCTTACTAATATATTTACCGGTTTGAGACTGGAGGCAGGGATGGCCTGGCGGGTGATAATAGCCGCTGAGATGGTAGCCATTCCCACCGGTATTGGGGCGTTACTCATGAGGGCCGAAAGTCTGATCAGGATAGATATTGTCATAGTATGCTTGATGGTTCTGTCGGTGATGTGTCTATCCTTTGAGAGGTTCTTCATCTACATGGAGCACAAGCTGACGGGCAAATGGAGATGATATGCCCGCTATAGAGCTGAAAAATATCAACAATTTTATCTGTTGTAATATAAGCTTAAAGATTGCAAGCGGCGAGCTTATGGTACTTTTGGGACCGACGGGTGCAGGGAAGACAACCTTGCTAAATATCGTCTCCGGGTTAATCGAGTATGAGGGATCCATACTATTTGATGGGGTATCGATAGATGATATCCCGGTTAACCGGAGGGGCGTCGGATACCTGCTCCAGGATTTAGCCCTATTTCCTCACCTTGATGTAGCCTCTAATATCACCTATGGATTGAAAATACAAAAGAGGCGTGTAAATGAGATTAGGGCCAGACTGGATGAAATGCTGGACTTGATGAATATCCCTGACCTTGCGCGGAGATACCCCAAGGATTTGAGCGGAGGGGAAAAGCAGCGGGTGGCCTTGGCGAGGGCCATTGCGCCTTCTCCGCAAGTGTTGCTCCTGGATGAGCCTATGAGCAACCTGGATCCCCTGACCAAGGAGACAATATTAGATGAATTTAAAAGTATCCAGCGAAAAACGGGGATAATCACAATCTATGTCACCCACGACCAGGACGAGGCTCTTTCTCTGGGTGATCGGGTTTCAGTGCTCAACGAGGGGAAGATAGAGCAAATCGGGGCCCCGGATGAACTGTTTTATCATCCCAAAACAGAGTTTGTAGCACGTTTTGTAGGGTTTAAGAATATCTTAAAGGCAAGCATAATCGAAATTAAACAGCATGAAGCTGTTGTATACATCAATAACGAATGCCTGGCTCAACCTTTTAAGATCAAAGTAAAGAGATATCCTATTTTTGAAAAAGGAAAAGAGATTAGTCTATGCATTCATCCTGAAAGGATTATCTTAAAAAAAGTGAAAGGATTAGTTGATAGTAACTTAAACAGGATGATGGGGAAAATCGTAGATAGAAGAAACAACGGAAAGAATATAAGGGCAACTATTGACATAGGCGGCAGTGAAGTTCACGCTGCAATCCCTAAAGCCCTTTTTGATTTTAAAATAAACGAAGACGTTTGGGCTTGCTTTGCCCCGGATGCGCCTCATCCGCTATGCGGCAAAAGATGCAGAGCCACAGAGGACCGGAGGAAATGCCTTTAGTATGGGACTTGGCTGAACTTCAGCAGAACTGCGGTGGGGTTGCAAGGCTAACTGCAACCCCACGGTTGCTGCATGGCAGATCAGACCGATTTCTGTTCTGACTTATCGTCAGAGGATTTCAGATCCAGCAGGCCTGCGACTGCCCCGAATAGCCCGGCACCGGCCAGCAAATTGCCTCCCTGTTTATGCAAGCCGCGAGCATGGCACGTCTGCTGGTCCTCCCTGCATTCATCTTGTGTGGCGTACAGGTCTCCTTGTGTAATGCCGCAGAGCTAAACCCCAGTCCTCCCAGCCAGCCATGTTCCGATTCCACAAGATAACGAAGCTGGCGGCCGACCAGCGGTCCCGCACCTTGCGGATGATCCTGAATCATCAATTCGTTCCAGATCCGCATATGCTCTT
>CAZPBZ010000204.1:0-3413 GCA_964584765.1 uncultured Thermodesulfobacteriaceae bacterium | reverse complement strand
ACTGGCCCACAGGGGTATCCTCATACGGGCAGCAAGCTACCGGGGTGCGGCTGAAGAGGCACCTGAAGCATACAAGGATGTTACAAGGGTAGTGGATTCCACACACAAGGCAGGACTTGCAAAAAAAGTGGCAATGCTGAGACCCATGGCCTGCATCAAGGGTTGATTAATTTTCCAGCATCTGCCCCTTCAGGGCACGGATACCGCACTATATTTCCTTCAAAGGTGCGGAATATTGCCTCATCTTTGCCGAATTCAAGCAAATATGAAGGTATCATCAGGGCCTTCCCTCCACCACCAGGAAGATCCACAACATAGTTAGGGATACACAGACCACCTATTTTGCCCCACAGCTCCTGAATAATTTCCACACCCTTTCTGATATCTGTTCGAAAGTGATCTGTCCCCTGCACTGCATCACAGTGGAAGAGGTAGTAAGGTCTTACCATGATCCTCTGAAGCCCGCGGCACAGATCTCGTATCACTTTAAGGGAATCATTGACCCCTTTTAACAACACAGTCTGATTAGACACCGGTATCCCTACCTTGAGGAGCCTTTCGCACGCCTCCGTGGACTCAGAAGTGATTTCTCTGGGGTGATTGAAATGAGTATTTATCCAGAGGGGACGATGTCCGGCCAGCATTTGACACAAATCGTCAGTTATGCGCATGGGGAGCACTACAGGAATCCTGGTACCAATACGCAACACTTCCACATGAGGAATTCCCCTAAATGCCTTTAAAAAATCATCCAGCAGCCTCGGTTGCATCGTGAGGGGATCTCCCCCGGAGACTATGACTTCACGGACGTGGGGGCTGCCTGCGACATAGTCCACCATACGATAAAGGGCCTCTCTTGTACTGCCGGCCTCCGGATTTATCCATGTACGTTTCCTGTTGCAATAACGGCAGTACGCAGCACATGTGCCTGTTACCATGGCCAGTACACGGTCCGGATACCTGTGAATCAGGCCAGGAACCGGCATGTGCTTACGTTCGGCCAGGGGATCTTCTTTTGAACCTGGAAGGGAAAACCTGATCTCTCTGGGATCAGGAATACACTGCTTCCTGATAGGATCATCGGGATCTGACCAGTCGATCAAGGACAGATAATAGGGCGTAACGGCATACCTGTATAGTGCTATGACATCTCCATAA
The DNA here is from genome assembly GCA_964584765.1 of uncultured Thermodesulfobacteriaceae bacterium. Lineage (GTDB taxonomy): Bacteria > Desulfobacterota > Dissulfuribacteria > Dissulfuribacterales > UBA3076 > UBA3076. The sequence continues at coordinate 2,255 of CAZPBZ010000204.1, read as the reverse complement.
ATCTCTTTCTCAGAGGACGTAAGTTGCAAAAGCTTTGACAGTGAATCAAGTCCTTTAATCCGATTTGAAAACTGCCAGCGCCAATCAGACCACTGCTCTGCACCCCTATTCATTATTTTTTTCGTATATCCTTCCCTCAACAATCAGCAATATTTAATTGTCAATTAACTGGATTACTTTCTTGAAATCACTTATGAATTTCTTTGAAAAAACTAATTTTGGTGACAAGTTTAGAGTTCTTTCAAAATATTCTTTTGATTGCTGATACATCTTTAGGCTTTTATAACAAATGGCTATATCACCTGAAATCTGGGGAATATTTTTATACTGAGGATCAATTTCTATAGATTTTTTAAAATACCCAATGGCATCCTTATAATTTCCTAAATCCATGCATATCTTTGCCATATAAAAATAAGGATTTAGTTTTGTACTGGGACGATTAAGCCTTGCCCCAGGGATTGTAACTGCTACTGCTGGTATTTGAAGTTCAGGATAAGTCGTGTTAGTTACAATCACTTCCAGATTATCCTGTTTAATTAAATTTACCGCCTTCTCTATTTCTACTCTAAAATCTGAATGTTTGTAAGTAGATATTTTATTTAAAGGGATAGTTTCTTTATTTTCTATTAAATATGAAGCATCCTCTAAAGTCTTAAAATATGGAAAGCAATAAGTAGGTCCCCATGGCTTTTTATGTTTGTTTTCTTTATAAATAATCTGTGCTCTATGTTGAGCCAGCTCAATCATGGCACGAGTTAAGGCAAAATCACGATTCAGATGTGCGCCTGCCGCGTTATATATCCTGACTGTATTTGTTGGTGGATTTGAATCATAAGCAAGAACACTTATAGTTGGAATATTTAATCCTAAGGAAAAATCCTTAATATAAAGCTCAATACCTGCGTCAAAGAATTTATTTATCAATGACTTTGCAATATGGTAATCAATAGAAGAAATATCAAGAGAGGGGGTAGATAACTTCCCTTGTATGACTCTTGAGATATTATGCCTTTCTATTACCTCTCCTATTGCCTGAAGTATTGCCTCTTGTATTGTATTTCCACTAGCAAATCCTGTAGTGCCATAGATAAGATAAAACCAGTGTAGCGGGAAAAAAATAGGTTTATTATGTGTTAATGAAAAGGCTTCTGTCCAGGGAAGGGGTATCTTTCTTAAATCTTTTAATATCTCATCTGTTTGATAAATAGAGGGTAAAGGTAAAAGTAGACTTAATGGATCTAATGCATTTTCTTTTAAATTGTCATAGCTAGAAATGATAAAATGCTCTCTTTCTTTTATAAACCACTCACAACTATAGCGTTCTATGGCCTCCATTAATGCACTGGCCTTTGCCTGCTCTATAGATACACCCTTGCCACAACCATCACCTATTCCCAAATTTGACTCAATCTCACAAATAAAGGCCGGTATACCTATTTTATCAAGTTCATCTATGCGTAGAATAGTGCTTAAACTGAACAACTCCTTTTGTTCCAGCCGATTCAAGGCGGTCTTTACTGTCTCTTTTGGAATGAAGGCCTTGTCCTGGCCAAATGTATAATGTTTAAGGCAAGAATGTATCATATCGACTTTTTATGATATCTTGAGGTGTTAAATTTGTTTCGCCAGACAATTCTATAATTCTATTGTCAGTGCCGTTTTCATAGTTCAATCTTCCACAGGACAAGGTAACACTGTGGTCGAAAATGACAAGAGAACCTCTTTGCAAAACTCCGTCTTTGGTCGGAACTGCCGTTCCTAGATCAAAATCCGGATGGCTGCATAGCAGAACAACCCATTGATGTTCTTATGTTATGAGGGCGAGAATTCAAGTCACATTGACGTTTTTCCATAGCACGCTTAGAATATCGTCATTATGAGAAAGGCAAGATTGGATACCTTGGATTTTTTCGGCATATTATAAATCACTGGACAATCTAAAGTTCTTTTTTGGGGTGCCTACCATGACGGGAAAGCCTACAAAACGTATACGCGCATTAGTAAGTGGACGGGTTCAGGGAGTATTTTTCAGAGCAAATACAAGGGCTGAAGCTAAGCGCTTAGGGCTTAAGGGATGGGTGAAGAACCTTCCCGGCGGCCGGGTAGAACTCGTGGCCGAGGGACCTTCCTGGGCTGTAAACGAGTTGATAAGCTGGTGCTATAAAGGCCCTGCTTACTCAAGGGTAGACAAAGTAGAATCCTATGAAGAGACACCAAGAGGAAAGTATGATGAATTTTCAGTCCGTTTTTAA
>CAZPBZ010000203.1:0-3443 GCA_964584765.1 uncultured Thermodesulfobacteriaceae bacterium | reverse complement strand
GGGTTCGGCGGACCAGATCATTACCTTTTTTTCGTTCAAAAAGGCAAAGGCCCCTGGATACGGCCAGGTAACTGCCCGAATCAGGTTGTAGATCCGGCGGGCCGGCCATGACCAGTCAATACGTCCGTCATCAGGACGTCTGCCGCCAAAGTACGAGGCCTGTGAATGGTCCTGCGGAATCCGTGGGGCAGTGCCTGCCAGAAGCTGCGGAATATATTCCCTCAAAAGCCCTTCTGTTGCCTTTTCCATCTTTCTAAACAGGGTAAGTGCCGTATCCCTTTCATCAATCGGCACGACCTGCTGTGCCACAATATCCCCTGCATCGGCCTTGAGTACCATGTAATGGAGTGTGACACCTCCCTGGGTCTCACCATGAACAAGCTGCCAGTTGACAGGACACCGGCCCCTGTACTTGGGAAGCAGAGAGCCGTGGAGATTCACCGCAGCAATGCGGGGTATGGCCAGGATCTCTTTTTTTATCATATTGCGGAAGTAACAGGAGAGCAATACTTCCGGTGAAAGATCCTTCATGAGCCTCACCCACTCCACTGTATTGACGTCTTCCGGGAAATAGACAGGTATGTCCATTTCTCCGGCAAGTTCTCCAAGGGAATCGAACCATCGATTCTCATCAGGATCATCTCTGTGGGTAAATACAGCCGGGACTGATACATTCAGCTCTCTAAGCACTTTGAGCGCAATACATCCCATGTTATGGTAACCAAACAAGACTACAGACATGATTTATTCCTTGTAGGTTCAAAGGTTCAGTGTTCAGGGTTACCTTTCAGAGCTCACGAATCAACGGTTCAGAACCTTTGAACCCTGAACCTTTGAACCTTTGTTTAACTCACTCAGGTCCCAAGCAACCAGCTTCCTGGAACCCTTCCCTTCCCAGGTCTGAACCTCCTCGGCAAGATCAGGACTCTGTATCAGATCAGCAGGCAGGAGAGGGATCAATTCCGCAAGATACTTCCGGCGCGAGATTAGCACATTATTGCCGGATTTGCTCTCAATAAATCGCTGGACTTCCTCCTGATCCGAAAGAAGTTGTACCGGTCTGGGTAGATCCAGGTAAAAGAGGACATTGGGCGAGACCTTGCGGAAAAAGGCCACCTGTTCCGGATCGACGCCTACGAGCCGCTTCTTGAGTTCCAAGGAAAAGGGACGTTCCGTGCGGTAAATTTCGAGGGCCTTCATTTGCCAGCAAAAAAGGACCCCCATGAATACCGCCACCGCGACCACGAGGGGTACAGCAGGCCTGGCGGTTCCGACTACGGCAGAGAGCAGGCTATGGCGCCAGTGGAAAATCGCAAAGAGTCCGGCCACTGCGAGACCACCGACGAACGTGCCTATCATTAGGCCCTGAGGGGCAGCAAATCCTATGCGATCCATGAGGACAGGCCAGATCATCGGGCTTGCAATATAAATAAAGGCCAAGACTGCCAGCAAGCCAGCCTGGATGCGAAGGCCCCAGCGCTTGAAGATCATTAAGGCCGGCAAGAGCACCGAATCCGTCTGGAGAAAGACGACTGTCCAGAGGGCACAGAGGGGCAAGATCGGGAGTATGTAATAGCTCCGCCTCGACCCGGACGCAGTAAAGAACAGGAAGACCAGTAATGCGGCCTTTATCAGCCACCTTGTCCGGCCGTCCAGGCCCTTCCAGCATCTGGCCATTCCGGCACAGGCCGCCATGAAAAGCGGCGTCCACGGAAGAAAGAGCATGGGGAGATAGTAAAAATAGCAATAAAAAGGCTCCTTGTGATCAAAGGGCTGGAAAAACCGCTGGATGTTTTCCTGAAAGACCAGGGCAAGGCCGCTAGCCTGATAATCAACACGGGTAAAGGAGGCATATATGAATGGGGCGAGATATATACAACCTGCCAGGGCTATGGCCAGGAAATGCGAGGGCCTTAATACCGTCCGCCAACGCCCCTTCGCAAGGACGTCGGGTGACACCGCAAGGACCGGGACAATCAGGGCAGTAAGCCCCTTTGTGAGAGATCCGATAAAAGCAATAAGATAGAAAACAAAAAATGCACTGAAATTTGGCCGGTCTCGCCTGGCCCAGTACCAGGCCAGGGCCAGGGTGACAGCAGCCATGTTCTCCATGTCAGCACTCCCTGTCCTGCTCCAGAACAGGAAGCTATAGGTTGTGAGGAGGAGCCACCCGGCTGTTCTGCCGACCTCGGCTGACCAGAGCCGCCTGCCCAGATAAACCGTGGCCCAGAGGGCCAGAAGGCCCGAGATGGCACTGGGGAGCCTGACCATCCACTCGTCCAACCGCCCGGTGATGGTCGAGATCAGGGCAATAATCCAGTAAGTCAGTAAGGGTTTGTCAAAATAAGGCTCACCGTTGATGGTGGGGTGGAAGAAATCACCGGTGAGAAACATCTCTCTCGTGACCTCTGCCCATCGACCCTCTGCAGTCCAGAGGCCCTTTTCTCCCAGCGCCCAGAAAAGCAGCAAGACCGCAACCAGGGCAAGCAGGATATCCGCCCTTACCACTCTGGCCCTATTCACGGAGCACATCACCAAGAATGTAGGGCGGACGTTTACGCACGGCCTGGAAGATCCGTCCTATGTATTCACCAAGGAGTCCGAACGCAAAGAACTGGGCACCGATAAAACAGAAGAGCAGGGCAAACAGGGTAAACACACCCTCTGCGGCCCAGCCAGGCCCATAGTAAAGACGAAGCGCCAAAATGAGCAGGCCGAGCAGGAGTCCCAGGCAGGCCACACCTGTTCCCACAAAAAACAGTGCCCTCAGAGGCCACAAGGAAAAGCCGGTGAGCAGATCCAGTTGCAGGCTGAAGAGCTTCAGGAGCGAGTATTTCGATGTGCCTCCGGCCCGTTCTTCGTGACTTACCGGGATCTCTACCGGATTCCTGGCAAAGAATGTTGCAAGCGCCGGGAGAAACGCCCTGTACTCGGGGTTTGCCAGGATGCCCTTAACCACATCACGACTATAGCCCCTGAGCATACAGCCGAAGTCCTGGAGGGAAATCCCCGAAATCCTGGTAATCAGACGGTTATTGAGGCGTGAGGCCCATTTGCGGAAAAGGGTATCCTGCCTACCTATCCTAACAGTACCTATAAGATCATGACCCGCCTGAAAGGCATTAACCAGTTTGGGGATCTCTTCAGGGGGATTTTGGAGATCCGCATCCAGAGTGATGACCCACTGCCCATGGCTCTCGGCAAATCCAGCCATGATCGCTGCATGCTGTCCAAAATTACGGGCAAGGGCTACAACAGTCATCCCCTGCCGCATAGTCTGTTCCTCTTTCAGGAGCTCCATGGTCCGGTCAGAGGATCCATCGTCCACACAGACAACTTCCCAGGTCTCCTGTAAGTTGGCCAAAGTCTCAAAGAGGCGGCGGCAAAGCTGTCTGACGTTCGCCTCCTCGTTATACATGGGAATAACAATGGAAATATCCGGG
>CAZPBZ010000202.1:0-3477 GCA_964584765.1 uncultured Thermodesulfobacteriaceae bacterium | reverse complement strand
AGGCATGGGTGATCTCTCTTGCCCGGTCGAGCCTGAAGTTGAAGTTGATCACTGCATCACCGTCTTTAATTCCTGGAAACCCTTTGATTATTCTCGGCTTGATAAACTCATCGGTCTCTTTGGCGGCATAAGCATTCTCAATGGCCTCTTTCCAGTCCTTACAGACTACTCCTTCCGGTTTGGTGAGGCCGTCGTATGCGATCTTGACCCTTTCCCAGTTCGTATCACGGTCCATGGCATAGTATCTTCCTATAATGCTGCCGATTTTCCCCCTGCTTGCCTTCTTTATTCCGGCCTCCAGAGCTTCTATATATTTTGCTGCGGATCTGGGCGGAGTATCGCGTCCATCTGATAAAACATGGACATAAACATTATCAAAATCCATCCTGCTGCAAAGCATAAGCAGGGCGTTGCAGTGACTGGTGACAGCATGGACACCCTGGTCCTGTATGAGGCCCATAAGGTGGAGGTTTGATCTGTTTTTTCTGCAATGTTCAACAGCACCTTTAAGGACCTCATTCTCATAGAAGCTCCCGTCCTCAATGTCGCTGTTAATGCGCACAAGCATCTGTTTCATTATTCTGCCGGCTCCGATGTTAAGATGGCCGACTTCCGAATTGCCCTGATTACCATCGGGCAGTCCTACATTAAGGCCGTGTGCCTTTAAAGAAGCATTTGGGAACATGGATAGATATCTATCAAGATTAGGCGTATGGGCCTTTGCCAGGGCATTTCTTTCATCAGCCGGCGCAATGCCCCAGCCGTCCATTATTATAAGGCAGACAGGTCTTTTTTCAGGCATGGTATTCTGATATCCTCGTTATTTTTGCAAAGCTAAGAAACGCACCGGCCGCACAAAAGCGTCCTTGCCTGCATACCGGGCAGCGCTGCCCAGGTCTTCCTCGATGCGCATCAACTGGTTATACTTCTCGACCCGTTCACCCCGGGCAGGTGCGCCGGTCTTGAGGTGCCCGGTATCCAGGGCCACGGTCATGTCGGCGATAAAGCTGTCCACGGTCTCGCCGCTGCGGTGTGAGACACATGCCCCCCACCCCACCTGCTGACACATCCTTACCGCTTCAATGGTCTCAGTCAGGGTGCCGATCTGGTTGAGTTTGATAAGAGAGGAGTTGGCAGAGTTTTCACGAATACCCCTGGCTATATATTCCACGTTTGTGACAAAAAGATCGTCTCCCACCAGTTCGATCACTCCGCCCAAGCGCTGGTTGAGGACTTGCCAGCCGTCCCAGTCATCCTCGGCCAGGCCGTCTTCCAGCGAGCAGATGGGATATGCGTTGACAAGCTTTTCATAGTAGTCCACCATCTCTTCGGAAGAGCATGTCCGGTTTTCAGTACGCAGGTTATAACGGCCGTCCTTAAAGAACTCGCTTGAGGCTGGGTCCATGGCAATGCCCACATCAGGGCCCGGCTTGAGACCGGCCTTCTCAATACCCTTGACAATGACTTCCAGGGGTTCCTCGTTGGAGGAGACATTAGGCGCAAAGCCACCCTCGTCACCGATGCCCACGTGGTGGCCTGCGTCCATCAGCACTGAGCGTAATGCGTGGTATATCTCGCTGGCCCAACGGAGCGCCTCCCGGAAGCTTCCTGCGCCATAAGGGCAAACCATGAACTCCTGAAAATCAGAGCCCTGCCACCGCGCATGGGCTCCCCCATTCATAATATTGAGCATGGGCACAGGCAGACGCCCAGGGCAGGCACCGCCGAGATACCGGTAAAGAGGAAGCCCCGACGCCATGGCCGCTGCCCTGGACACGGCCAGGGACACGCCCAGTATGGCGTTGGCCCCAAGATTGGCCTTGTTGGGTGTGCCGTCAAGATCGATAAGCACCTTATCGATCATCGCCTGATGGCAAGCATCCCTGCCTTTTAGTGTATCATTGATAACTCCGTTGACGTGGTCCACAGCCTTGAGTACGCCTTTGCCTCCAAAACGTTCAGCGTCGCCGTCACGCATTTCCAGCGCCTCACGAGAGCCGGTGGACGCCCCTGATGGCACCCCTGCCCTGGAAGTGACCCCGCATGCCAGACTCACCTCAACTTCTACAGTAGGATTACCGCGGCTGTCCAAAATCTCCCTGGCCATTACATTTGTGATTTGTGTGTTTCCCTTGTTAGTCATTTGTGTTTACCTCTTTGATTTTTTATTTTTTATGAATCGGATCGCCTTGATTCGCTCAAGGACGGGCGGATGACTGTAACTCAGGAAAACCTTGAACGGATGTGGTGTGAGATTAGAAAGGTTGTCCACACTCAGCTTTTTCAGCCCGTTAATCATTGCATCAGCATCTCCGTATGTCTCCACCGCAAAAGCATCAGCTTCATACTCGTTTTTTCTTGAAATTATGTTCTCCACGAGTCCTATCAACATCGCAATAGGTGTATAGAGGAAACCAAAGAAAAAGAGGCTGGCGTAAACAGACAAGTGCTCCATTTTGAATGCAGCAAATAACTGTTCATTCTCGATGAAAAGGGAAAGCAGAAAAAGCGTCAGTCCCATTACAATTACTGACCTGGCTATTGCCTGGATAATATGTTTTTTCTTGTAATGCCCCATTTCGTGCGCGAGGATTGAAACAAGCTCATTTACAGAGTGTCTTTCTATCAATGTGTCGAACAGCACAATTCGGCGTGAACGCCCGAAGCCGGTGAAAAACGCGTTGCTCTTGGATGATCGCTTGGAACCGTCCATCTTGAAGATGCCCTTCATCTTGAAATTCTGTGTCTTTGCGTAATTTTCAATTGCAGTCCGTAACTCACCTTCTCCAAGCGGCACAAACTTATTGAAAATAGGCATGATAATCACAGGGGCAATAAACATGAAGAAAATCTGGAACAGCATAATCGCCATCCAGCAATAAATCCATGCCAGGTTGCCGGTTTTTTCAAAAAACCAGAGAACAGCGGCAAACACGATTCCACCGATCAGAGCGATCAGTATTAATGACTTAATAATATCCAGCAAGTATGTTTTGGGCATGGTCTTGTTGAAACCGTATTTTTCTTCTATCACAAAGGTATTGTATATGGAAAACGGCAGGCTCAGTATCTTGCTTGCAAAAATCAGTATTCCCGCAAAGACTAATCCTGTAAGAATTGGCCCCTGCCCAAGGCCTATCGCTATCCGGTCCACAAAATTGAAACCGCCAACCAGAACAAACACGATTGTTATAAGCGTCTGGAGTGTGTCCACACAGATTCCAAATCTGGTGTTTTCCCGCAGGTAATTCTGTGATTGCCTGTATTTCTCAGCATCATAGTAACCTTCAAACTCCGCCGGAAGCTCAGTCGATACGTGTCGGACGTTCAGCCAGTCCGAGACCAGATCAAGCAGGTAACGAATAATAAGAATCAGCAGGATGATTATAAGATAAGAGTTCATATAGGTTTCTGGTGAAATTCTATCTTATGAAGGTTTTATATCTACGTTCTTGAGATAAGGGACTTTTTTCTTTA
>CAZPBZ010000201.1:0-3481 GCA_964584765.1 uncultured Thermodesulfobacteriaceae bacterium | reverse complement strand
ACTCTGTCATGGCGAGAATCACTGTTGAAATCGATGATTCAAAAGCCGCAATCCTTAAGGAAAAAGCAGAAAAGTTCGATCTATTGCCTGATCAGTTCGTTACAGCATCTATTGAGGATCTTATATCCCAACCGGAACCAGACTTTGAAGCGGCAATGCGTCGAGTATTGTCCAAGAACAAGGAACTTTATAAGCGGCTTGCATGATGCGCTATCTTTCGCTCTTTGAAGTTCTTGAGCTTCATGAAGCGATAATTTCTATTTCAGGTGGTTCAAGGGGCATCCGAGATATTAATGCACTTGAATCTGCGATCAATCAACCCCGTATTACATTTGACCAAACCGATCTTTATCCGGACATTATTTCAAAGGCAGGCGCCCTCTGTTTTTCCCTCGTAATGAATCATCCTTTTGTTGATGGCAACAAACGAATTGGCCATGCAGCCATGGAAACTTATCTGATGCTCAACGGATATCAGATTGAGGCGACTGTGGATGAGCAGGAGAAAATCATTCTTGATCTTTCTGCAGGAAACCTCACACGTAAAACCTTCACGAACTGGCTAAAAAATCATGTAGTTCACATAACAACGGGTGGAGAATTCATGAAGTGAATCCGCAGATAACTCCAGTACCATCTCACAGAGCTACGGGGCGGGCGGGACAAGGCGCAGATAAAAAAGAGGGAAACTTATGCGAAAAGACTTGTCTTTAATCTGTGAGAATCTGTGCAATCTGCGGATAATATATTGAAGTCAGGCTCAAAAAGCTTTTTATAAGCGTATTTGCTTTGTTTGCAGTGTCCTGAAGAACAACCCACTATATTCTGTAAATATTTCTCCATTTACTACATCTATGAATTTACATCCGACGGTCGGATTCTTAAACGACCCGGCTCAGCAGTTACAATGGCTCCAGCTTTCAGTTCAATTCCGTATTTATCAATTACAAGCAGGCAGATCAGCCCTTGCTGTCTGGCAGAAAAATTAACAAGACGGACAATCCCTGAATGTTTTGTTTTGCGCACAATAGCCATTTCACCAAAATCCTTGTCCAGAGTCACAAGGACGCGGCCTTCTCTGTGGGCATATGCAAGGATTCCCTCATCACCAGGGTCTTTTGGCCAATCCCCTGTCCAACCACATCATGGCCAACGGCCTCAAGATCCTTTCGGGCACCACCCCAAACACATGTATCTAAAAGGATTTTCATGCATAAGACTCCAAGGGGAGCATTTCGATTCTTTCATGACCGACCGTTCTTCTCGCATATATCAGGCAGGCTTGAATATCTTCCTGTTCCAGCCATGGATATCCTTCAAGGATAATCTCCATGCTGTCACCGGCAGCCAGCATGCCGAGGACATGCTCCACAGCAAGCCGGCGTCCCCTTATAATTGGCTTACCACTGAAAATTTTCGGATCTACTGTTATGCGTTGCAAAAGTATATTCTCGTCCATTGGTTTACCTCCTGTATTTTTTCAGCATACTGAATAACTATATGATTTTATCAAATTGATTATGTTGCTGTTTAAATTTAATATTGAGGTGATTTTATTTTAACACGAATAGCCAAGATATACACATCCTGCGTTAGCATCTTCAAATGATGAGATGTTTCCCGGTAAGTTGACATCCTGTTCCTTATAGAATAATTTTGCCCCAAAATATGGTATTTGTTGGCTGGCTTTTTGAGCGGATGAGCATCACCATATTGGCAAAAGCATCAATGAGCAGCTCATGAAAATAGCAATTATCGATAACAGAAAAAAGTCAAAAAGTAAGCATGGTCGGGATTGTTGAAACGGGTTAACCGAATATTTACATTGAACAAGTTCAAATAAGTATTTTTAAGTTAAGAGAGGATAACAAATGCCTATAAAAAGGTTGGACGAAATCTTAACTGCAGAGGTGATCAGTGTTTCTCCCACAACGCCTGTTTCTCAGGCAATCCGGATAATGCGGACGAAAAATATTAGTTGCATCGTGATCCTTGAAGAGAACAAGCCAATTGGTATCTTTACCGAACGTAATGTCGTGCAGCACGCTATTCAGCAGGGGATGGACTTTTATGATTGTGAAATCCGGAAGCTGATGAGTTCACCCGTATTAACTGCAAACAAAAACATAGACACATATACGGCGTATAATTTGTTTGAGGCCAACAAAATACGCCATCTGGTCGTTGTAGACAATGAAAACCGGGCCGTTGGTGTTGTGACTCAATCAGATATGATTGAATGCCTCGGCTATGAATATTTTGTCGTATTCAAGAAACTCTCCCAAATAATGACGAAGACCCTGGTTACTATATCCAAAGACATCACAGTGTATCAGGCCCTGACCGAGATGGCGCAAAACTCCATAAGCTGCCTGATCATTGCGCAGGACGACCGTCCTCTGGGCATCTTGACCGAGCGCGACGTAGGCAGGCTGCTGATCGATTACAGCGATATCTCGCAACTGAAAATCGAAGAGGTCATGAGCTCTCCGGTCCAAACCGCGTCTCAGAATACTATGGTCCATGAAGTCGTCAAGATCATGCAACAAAAAAACATCCGCAGGGTGGTGGTGATCGACAAAGACGGCAAAATCGTTGGGTTGACCACCCAATTCGATATCATCAAGGGGCTTGAAGCCAAATACATCGAAACTCTCAAGCAGCTTATCAAAGAAAAAGATGTCAAGATAAAAAACACATTAAGGGATCTGGCTGAGAAAACCGCATATATTGAAAATATTCTTCGTTCATCTATCTATATGGGCATTGTCGCCATGGACCTGAATTTCCGCATCCGCTATTACAACACTTGTGCAGAGCAAATACTGGGCCATACTGCCGAAGAGGTAATTGGCCGCGATATAAGGAAAATTCACTTCCAGAAAAACATCGGATTGTCTAAATTTGACAGGGTTTTTGAAACCATCCAGAAAAACAAAAGCCATACATTCACGTTTGAGCAAGGTATTAAGGACAGTGAACGGTTCATTCATGCAAGAGTCTCAGGAATTTGGGACCAAGAACAGAAACTGGTCGGGTTCGTTCTGATACTTCGAGATATCACCGAGCACAAGCGCGCCGAGAAAGAAAAAAAGAATCTTGAGGCCCGACTCCGGCAAGTCCAGAAGATGGAGGCCATCGGCACGTTGGCCGGAGGCATTGCCCACGATTTTAACAACATGCTTATGGGGATCCAGGGCAATGTCTCTTTGATGCTTTTGGATATTGATCCTGCACATCCACACTTTAAAAGACTGAAAAGCATTGAAAAGCAGGTTCAAGGCGGAACCAGACTTACCTCGGACCTCCTTGGATATGCCAGGAAGGGCAAATACGAGGTCAAGCCTATTGATCTGAACGAGATTGTGAAACAGACCTCTGACACCTTTGGGAGAACCAGGAGAGAGATTATGATTCGTCGGGAGTTTGCTCAGGACTTATTCGCCATAAAAGCAGACCAGGGGCAAATCGAACAGGTCTT
>CAZPBZ010000200.1:0-3481 GCA_964584765.1 uncultured Thermodesulfobacteriaceae bacterium | reverse complement strand
AAGATCTATGTCTGGAGCCAGGGGTTTGCCGCGGGAGTGGACCTTTAAAATCGCTTCCCTGCCTTGCATGTCAGGGGCATCGAGTATTACCTGACGATCGAACCGGCCAGGACGCAGAAGAGCCGGATCAAGGACCTCCGGCCGGTTGGTTGCAGCAAGCAGGATTACGCCCAGGTTGGGCTCAAATCCGTCCATCTCCACAAGGAGCTGGTTCAAGGTCTGCTCCCTTTCCTCATGGCCGCCTCCCATCATTCCACCGCCACGGAATTTTCCTATGGCGTCAATCTCGTCAACAAAGATTATGCAGGGCGTGTTTTCCTTGGCCTGGTTAAAGAGGTCTCTTACCCGGGCGGCTCCAACGCCTACAAACATTTCAATGAATTCAGAGCCGGATATGCTGTAAAAGGGGACCCCCGCCTCACCGGCCAGGGCCCTTGCAAGGAGGGTCTTGCCTGTCCCTGGCGGGCCCAGGAGGAGCACCCCTTTGGGTATCTTGGCCCCCAACTCCTCGAATTTCTTGGGCTCTTTCAGAAATTCCACTACTTCTTTCAGCTCCTCTTTGGACTCATCGCATCCGGCCACATCGTCGAAACGTACGCCGGTATCTTTCTCCATGGCAATTTTAGCCTTTGATTTGCCAAACGAGAGGAGCCCTGCTCCCGGCCTTCCCATACCCCTGATCAGCAAAAACCAAAGCCCGACCCAGAAAAGTATCGGCAGGATTGTGCCCCAGAAGAGCTGGTCAAGGATACTTTTCTGTACTCCTGAATAATCAACCCCTTTGGCATCCAGTTCCTCTACAAGCTTGGAATCATCAACTCTTAAGGTACGGAAGAGCACCAAATCGCCTTTTTGCTCAGTCAGTTTCCTGAGCTGGCTAAAAAGTTCCTGCAGGGAAAGCTGTTTTTCCTTTCCCAGCGGAGCGTTATCTATGATCTTTTCCTGCTCCTGTTCCTGAAGCTTAGCCTGTAGTCTCTGAAGGTCGCCTGCACGACCTGTGTAAAGTATCCCCCGAATTTCTTCCTGATCCATGCGGATTTCAAGAGTTCTTCCTTGCCTTAACATCTGCTTGAACTCGGAATAGGAAATCTCTCTTGTCTGCATGTGAATCCACAGATTCGGCAGGCTGAAGATAAGAATGAGTCCGACCATCCAATAGATAGCGGAAAATATTAGTCTGCGGCGTCCTTTATCCATGAACTGTATGGTAGGAACTGGTCAAAGAGGTGTCAAGAAAGGGCATATTTCGAGAGGCTCATAAGCAAGTATATTATTCAATAATCCAGGCGTAGTTCAGGCAGCTACTTTTAGTCGCCACCTGAACTACAGGGCCCTTTAGCCGCTCGCAAGACTCAAACTAAAAATCGCGGCTTGCAAAAGGCTACCCTAATTTTCCGGAGGGGCCGTGCTTTCCTGTGGTTTATCCTCAGCGAGGAGATCTTTGTTGACCTTTACCGGATATTTGGCCTTTAGTTTTTCAATGAGTGCATCTTGTAACTGTTGTTGTTTTTCCCTTTGGAGCGTCTGTCTTATCTGGGCCTGAACCTCCGCCAGGGTTTTTGTGCTGGCTGCCTTTTTTTCTTGCACTTCGATAATATGGTATCCAAAGTCAGTCTTTACAGGGTCACTCAACTCACCTGGCTTGAGAGAAAAGGCTGCGGACTCGAATTCAGGTACCATGCGCCCTTTGGTGAAAAAGCCCAGATCACCGCCCTTGTTTTTGGAACCCGGGTCATCTGAATACTTCTTTGCAAGCTCGGCAAAGTCTTCGCCATTTTCCAGTTTTTTCTTGATGTCCTTGGCCTTTGATTCGGCCTCTTTCCACGCCTTTTCATCCGCCCCTTCCGGGACCTTCAGCAAGATATGACGGGCCTTCGCAGACTCTGGATTGGTAAATTCCTCCTTATGGCCTTTATAATAGGTCTCAATCTCGTCATCAGTTATCTTGACCTTGCCCTCTATCTCCCTTTGCAGGAATTCCTGGGCCAGAACGGCGTTCATGATATCCTCTATCTTGGCCTGAATTTCAGGGTCCTGGTCCAGCTTTTTATCCCTGGCTTCCTGGGCTATTAGAGTGATATCTACCCACCTGTCAAGAAATTGCTCTTTCAACTGGGGATTTCTGAGCAAGGCCATCTGCAATTGAGGTGGCAGAGACTGGATCTGAGTCTCAAATTCTTCAAGAGTGAGCTTGTAGGAACCTACCTGTGCAAGGATATTCTCCTTTTCATCAGATGCAAAGGTGTTGCTGCAAAGGCCAAAAATGAAGGAAAATCCCACCAATGCCAGGAACATTTTAAAAGTGAATCTGCGCGAACTAACTAGTTTCATCTATTTCTCCTTTTCTATGTGAATTCCTATATGAAATAAAAGACAAGAAAACCACTTGCAAAACTCAAGAGCTATCGGATTACAGAACGAGGCGCATAAAGTCCGGGCTTTACAGTGGTATTAGGGGCTATTACTGAGTCCAATCCAACCAGTGTGCCCGGATTTGTAACGCAATTACATCCGGTTTGTGCATTGTCTCCAAGGATGGCCCCAAGCTTACGCCTTCCGGTATCGATTGAACTCCCTTCGACTTTGATGGATACATTTCCGGATGCAAAGCGCAAATTAGCAAATTTCGTGCCTGCTCCGAGGTTTACGTCTCTACCAAGGATACTGTCACCGATATAGGCAAAATGCCCGGCCTTTGACCCATCTAAAAACACAGAGTGCTTAACTTCAGTAGTATGTCCAATTACACAATTTTTTCCAATCAGGCAATCTCCGCGCATGTAAGCCCCCTGCCTGATCTCCGTGTGGTCTCCAATAATGCTTGGGCCCTTGATCATTGCACCGGATTCAATAAAGACCCCTTCCCCTATCTGTACCCGGTCATCTGTAAATACTGCGCCTGCACAGACAAGGGAGGCCTGTGGAACGGGTTCTCCATTAACCCGTATTTCGAGTTTGCCTTTTGTGGCATCATTGCAGACAACCTCAAAGCCATCACGCATCCACCCACTTGGCAGCAAGACAAGGTGCGTAGATAGGGGAATTCCCAGCATTATCATCTCTTCGATATTTGGCCTGATGATCTTGCGGATATATTCCTTGAGTCGGTCAAGGGCTGTCCACACCTCAGTGTCTTTGATGAAGAGACCTTTATAATCCTCTGAAATTCCAGGGAAGAACCAATCAAGATTACTAACAGAATATATATTAATGTGTTTTGTCAATCTCTATGGCCTATTTAGTGTCTGAACGAAAAGGCCGTTCAGACACAATTTTGAATTCTAAATTTTGAATTTTGAATTTAAAATATGAAGGCGTTCAGAGGTTCAGGGTTCAGAGGTTCAGGGTTACTTAAATAATAAACTATCTTTCAGCAAGCGTTCGGCTATTTCAATATCATATAGATGGAGCGGGGGCTTTCCCCTCCCGTCTTCCTTATATAAATCGGCTGCCTGCTGAATTGCAGGCCATTCAACCCAGC
>CAZPBZ010000199.1:0-3511 GCA_964584765.1 uncultured Thermodesulfobacteriaceae bacterium | reverse complement strand
CAAACATGATTTTTGAAAACAGAAAATCTTGGATTTGAATAGCGCTACGGGACTTAGAAATTTCCTGAATGACCTTTTTCATTTCATCATATAGCGTGGTTACCTGTTTTGCCCGTTTTGTATTCAATTTCGTTTGGATGATTATTGCCTTCAAAAAATAATTTATCCATTGATTCCAAGCATTTTTATTCGAGATCGCCCATAAATTCGAATAATACTCATTTCTATTTTTTTCAAAAAATTCACTAACATACAAGGAAGGGTATTTTATGAGTTTCTTTTCATAGAGAAATAGCGGTATCATTATTCTTCCAATCCTACCATTACCGTCTAAAAATGGATGAATGATTTCAAATTGGGCATGAATTATCGCAAGTTGCACAATTCTGTCTTTCTCATCGTAATGACAATACTTTTCCCAATTGGACAAATTTTGCACCATTACCTCCGGCGATGGCGGAATATATGATGCTGTTTTCAACGTGGAGTTTGGTGGCCCAATCCAATTTTGAATTTTTCTGAATTCACCACGTGCCTTATTTTGACCTCGGACACCTTTGAGCAAAATGGAATGGATATCACGAATCAGGTTCAGGCAAATAGGCCTGTTATTCAGCTCCCCGGTAGCATAGAGCAATGCCTCCCGGTAATTAAGAACTTCTTCTATGTCATCGTAATTCTGAATTTTACGTTTTGGTGAGGCCTCAAATTCAAGAATATCGCTGAATGACGCCTGAGTTCCCTCAATTCTTGACGAAAGTACCGCCTCTTTTGTCATAAGTGGGGAAAGAAACAGGAGTGGATTTTGGATATTTTCAAGAAGTCCATCAAATTTGGCAAGAGCTGAATTTGCTTTTACGATATTAGGCAAAAGAGACTCCCACGAAACACAGTCAAGGGGCAGAATTTCTGGAATGTATGGTTTTGTCATGCTTAATACCGTATCTTTTCTTTTATAATACGATACGGTATCTTTTTTGTCAATCATTCATGATACGCAAACTTGGGCTTCTGGGGAAAGCGAACAGAGTAATAAATTAAAACTTTCCATGATATTAAACCATATAGATGGACATATTTTTTTCTATATGGATTTCCCAAGCTTTAGAGCATTGACAGGTATGGCCTGACCGGAATAAAGGTCTACAAATTCCCGGCCCTGAAGTTTGAAGGGAAGATAGACCAGCCTGGTATGTCTCAGTCTAAGGCGAGTTTTTGGGATAAGGGAATATAATTTGTGGTGTCTTTTAAGGAGATCTGCAAGGATGACTTTTACGGCCTGGGCTGCCTCTTCAAGGGGTAATCTGACCGGCTCAGTTCTTTGTCCTGGTTTCAGGCCCTGGCTCCCTTGAGACAGATCAATGGGTGCCAGGCTCATGTTCCCGGCCACCCTGAGAAAGAGCCCTGGATTGAGCTTGAATGCAGGGATCAAAATCTGCACTGCTTCCCGGCTCCAGGCTTCAGGTGGATTCTGGTATGGTATCACAGAAAGCCTCAGGTCAGCTCTACTCTTGATCGGCAGACCTGAAAGGCCCATGGTCAGGTGCCAGAAGGGCAGGAAACTGTGGTCCTTGCTCGATGCAGATATCTTCAAGGCCCCATAGGCGAGTGGAGAAAATCTTCCGCGTCTCACCCACCAGGCCCTGGAACAGTTCTGGCACAGGAGGGCCACCGCTCCGGATACGGCAGGCAGGTTGTAACCACACTCAGGGCATATAAGGGGCAGAAAGTGCAAAGGGCCTTGTTGGGAAGGTCCATCCAGGGCCTTTAACATGGCTGTGATTTCTGATTTGTCAATCTCTTGCTCAGGGCATATCCCCCAGACGCCTTTCAATACGTATCTTTCTCTTCTATGGAATTCTGTCAGGATGAATGGGGCGTAGATCAGGCACTGGGTTTCACCAATAAACCGTTCAAAGAAGGCCGTGTCCTCCTCGAATTGCAGCAATCGCTTTTCTGCAATGCATAATGCCTCTTTGGCATTTCTCTGTGGTGGGATAAGGTGGTTTCCGTTTACTGCCAGGTTCAATGTCGCAACCTGTGGGCGGATTCCAAGGCTTGAACCAATGTCGATGCCTGAAAAAGCGGTTACTGTGGTGTCCAGCAGGGAGCCGTTTACCTGTCTTTGATCAAAGACCTTGTATCTTAGTCCTCTAAACCTCCAGTATGGAAGGTATAACAATCTTTCTCCACGGCGTGATGTAAAATCGTCTTTGACAGGCAGTGTGTATCTGAGCGGTCCCTTGGGGACCATGTAGAGACTGGTCTTGCAAAAGGAGCAGGATAACAGCGGGTCTCCTGCTTCGAGATCTACCGGCCCGCCGCACTGAGGACAGTAACCCTTGGCCTTCCATGATTTGTAAGCGTTCACAGGTTCAGCCCTTAAGCTCCCCGCCACACTGGTTGCAATATATTGACTCAGGACGGTTCATAGAGCCACACTCTTTGCAGATCTTGGGGGCCTGGGTCTGACCTGCAGGGGCCCCGCATGCAGGACAGAATTTGGCCTTGGGGCTCAAATTTTTTCCGCAAATCCCACACTGCCGGAGGACGAGGATCTGGTGACCGCAGTGGGGACAGAATCTGGCCATAGTCTCCACTGACAGGCCGCATTCAGGGCAATATTCCTGGCCAGTATCTCGTGGCTGGCCAGCTCCAGTCCCTGTTTGAAGACCAGCAAGAAGGCCTGGGATCATTAAACCAAGGCCCATGCCTATACCTCCTTGGGCAAGGCCTTCACCTTCAGCAGCCTTTTCCAGGGCCATGGCGGCCTTCATCTGCATAAGGCCTTGAAGGTCTTTTCCCAGGATTCCGAGCCTGCTTCTATCGTCTATGGCCTGTTGTACCTCTGCCGGAGGGGTAATTGCATTCAAATAGAGATCTCTGAGGGCAAGTCCATAGTGGGCCAGGTCGTTTGTCAATCTGTCAGAAAGTCCAGCGGCCAGCTCTTCATACTGGCTTGGAAAGTCCAGCAGGGTCTCAAGGTGTTCTCCCAGGTGATCGTTCAATCTCGAGACTATAACTTCGCTCAGATAGTTTTCTAAACTGTCTATATTGTAACTTGCTTGTGTACCCACCAAGGTGTTTACAAAGAGTACGGGTTGGCTCACCTGGACATTGCATATCCCATGGGCCCTTAAGCGTACAAGGCCAAATTCCTTGTCTCTAAATGCTACAGGATCCCTGGTTCCCCATTTCAGGTTGTTAAAGACCTTTAGATTTACAAAATAGACCTCTGCCCTGATGGGACTGGTGAAGGCCCAGGGGAGAGAAAGTAATTTGGTCAGCAGTGGTATGTTCATGGTCCTCAGGGTGTGTCGGCCCGGGCCAATCGCGTCACATGCCATGCCGCTCGAATAGAATACCGCGGCCTGGTTGTCTCGCACGATGACCTGTGCCCCAAGCTTAAATTCACCTGAGCCGATCTCAGGCAGGCGGTGGGAGACTTCAGTGCCTGTTTGATCAAACCACTCCAGTACTTCTAAGAAAATGACGTTGTTTATACCCATTG
>CAZPBZ010000198.1:0-3512 GCA_964584765.1 uncultured Thermodesulfobacteriaceae bacterium | reverse complement strand
TGACCTTTCCAGACAGAGAAGATATATTAAAAATATAACAGGATAGCTTGCCGGTAGGCAAGCACTTAAATCTCCATAGCAGAAGATTTTGGTTACTTCTGCAGATGAAAATGTGTAACTGTTCACGGGTTCAGAGGTTCACGGTTAATGGGGTTGATGGTTCACTGAAAATCTGAACCGTTGTTTCGTGAGTCATGAATGGAGAAGGTGTGAGCAACAGCTTATTTAAGCTCTTTACTATATTGGCTTCGTTTTTGGCAGGTCTGGGCCTCCTGCTTGGGTGGGCCTATGCCAAAGAAATGTCCTCAAAATGTGTGGTGATCGACAAGGGAATCCACCGCATGTTCCTTTATAGGGATGGCAAGGTCATAGAGAGTTATGCTGTATCTCTCGGCATTGATTCCGTATCGCCCAAACACCGCAGGGGAGACAAATCAACTCCTGAGGGCTGTTATTATGTGACCTGCAAAAAGCCTGAGAGCAAATTCTATAAGTTCTTGGGCCTTTCGTACCCCAATAATGTAGATGCATGGCTGGGATTAAGAAAAAGGTTTATTTCTTCAAGGGAATATCGTTCAATTGCAAATGCCATATCAGCAGGTGGACAACCACCTGCCTGCACATCCCTTGGCAGTGGCATTGGTATACATGGCGGGGGAGTATATCGTAACTGCGGGAAAAACATGGTGAGGGACTGGACCGAAGGTTGCATAGCTGTGAATAATCATGCTATGGATGTCATTTACTCTTTCTGTGATGTGGGCGACATGGTAATTATTTTAAACAGTAAGCACCAGTTTTTTGACATGATGCGTCCTTTTGGAACTCCTCTGGTCATAGACCAGACCTCAGAGCTAGGACGAAATGGTAAAAAATACCTTTCTGAACTCAGGTTGGTTACGGTTTTTGGTCAGGCCCTTTTGAGATTAAGAGAGGGGAACGACTACAGCAGATCTATTGAGATCTTGCTCTTTGGAAAAGGAACATCAAGGCCTCCCAGCTATATGGTTTTTGATCGCAATGCCGACGGGAAATTGGGATTTGGAGATAAACAGACCGGATCATTGGGTACTGCAAAGAAAAAACAAAACTCTTACAGCAGACTGCTTGCAGAACTGAAAAAGGCCTTAATAAAAGGACGCCTTTTAGCCTGCCCGGAGAAATGATTACCTTATCCCAAATAATCTGGCCAATTGGAGCATATCTTATAGGGTCAATACCCTTTGGTCTGCTCTTGGCCCGTTGCAAAGGCATAGACCTTCGAAAACATGGCAGCGGGAACATAGGGGCTACCAACGTAGCCAGGGTGATGGGCAAGGGCTGGGGACTTCTTACACTGACAGCAGACCTTGCTAAAGGCCTCTTGCCGGTCCTTGGCTGCATGTGGGCAATGGCCGGAGCGGCTGATCTTGATTTCTGGATTGCATGTACAGGCATCAGCGCTGTCCTGGGCCACTGCTATTCAATATTTAGCGGATTTCGAGGGGGGAAAGGCGTTGCCACTGCGGCAGGAGTGTTTCTCGGGGTGTGTCCCTGTGCTATTGGCGTTGGCGTGGTTGTTTTTGTAATAGCGCTAAAGAAGTGGGGCTATGTGTCGGTGGGATCTCTTGCTGCAGCTCTATTTACCCCCATTCTGATGCACTTTTTCTGCCCTGCACCTGAACTTGAACTTATGGCTTGGGGAACTGCCTGTATCATCTGGATAAGGCACAAGGATAACATCAAGCGACTGATGAGGGGGGAAGAAAAGGGTTGGGGGAAAAAGAGTCCTTTACCAAATTCTTGATAGGGCATTTATGTTTTCAAACCCAACGCCTTAATTTTCCTGTGCAGGTGCCTCCTTTCAATACCAATAGCCTGGGCGGTTTTTTTGATATTACCCTGGTGTTCGGTAAGTTTTTTCCCAAGATATTCCTGTTCAAATAAGGCCTTTGCCTCCCTGAAGTCCCGGCAACTCAGCCAAGCAGGCCCGGAAATCGAAAAACTATTCTGTGCCTCAGTGGCGGCCCCGAGGCCCTGACGAAAAGATGGAGGCAGATCATCTATTGTAATCTCCGGCCCTTTGGTCAATATTACAAGCCTTTCTATCATATTGCGCAACTCCCTCACGTTTCCTGGCCAGTCGTATGCCATAAATGCCTCAATCACTTCCTGGTTTGCCCTTTTCTTGGGACCATGGGCGGTGTTCCCAGAAAATTCGCTCAAAAAACCTTCTGTAAGAAGAAAAATGTCATCCTTGCGCTCCCTGAGAGGTAAGACCTCTATAGGTATCACGTTTAGCCTGTAGTAAAGATCTTCCCGGAAATGCCCTTTCCTTATCTCTTTTTCAAGGTCTTTGTTTGTGGCTGCCATAATGCGCACATCTATCGTTATGGTCTTGCTCCCACCGACCCGCTCGAACCTCTGCTCCTGGAGTATTCGCAGGATCTTAGCCTGGGTCTTAAGGCTCATATCCGTTATTTCATCAAGGAACAGGGTCCCTTCGTTTGCAAGGTCAAATTTCCCCTTTTTCATCGTGGTTGCACCAGTGAAGGCCCCTTTCTCATGTCCAAACAGCTCGCTCTCAATAAGCTCTTCAGGTATTGCAGCGCAGTTGACTTCTATGAGTGGTTTCCGGTTCCGCTTGCTCATACGATGAATAGTTTGGGCCACGAGTTCCTTGCCCGTTCCGTTTTCCCCCTGAATCAGTATCCACGCGTCAGTAGGGGCAACAATAGCGATCTGTTCCTTGAGCGCTCTCATGGCATGGCTTTCACCAATGAGTTCTCGCCTTTCCCCGGTTTTTTGCCTTAAAAAGACGTTTTGTTCCCGAAGGTCGTGATATTTGAGGGCATTCTGGATCGCCAGAAGCAAATGTTCATAGGAAAGAGGCTTTTCTATAAAGTCATAGGCCCCCAGCCTGGTGGCCTTTACAGCCGTTTCAATAGTTCCGTGGCCGGACATGATTACTGCTGGGATAAACGGCCAGTCGGCCTTTATGTGTTTCAATACTTCCAGGCCGTCCATGCCTGGCATCCAGATGTCCAGCAGGACAAGATCCGGAAGGTCCTCTCTCATGATCTCAAGGGATGTCTCTCCGTCCGGCGAGGTCTGCACGTCAAATCCCTCATCTTCAAGGATATCCGTTACAGATTGAAGGATTGACTCTTCGTCATCCACTACAAGTATCTTTTTCTTTAGCATGGCTAACAGCTAATCGCTCAATTCATGTAATAGGGAAAATCAATACAAATCTAGCCCCGTTGGGAATATTATCTTCCACCAGTATGCGTCCATTATGGTCCGCTACAATAGAGTTTACAATAGCAAGTCCAAGGCCTGTCCCCCCCTTTCTTTTAGAAAAATAGGGTTCAAAGAGCCTTGGAAGGTCCTCAGGAGTAATACCTGATCCAGTATCGGACACACTGAGACATATTTCATCCCTGGCACTGTTATATGTTATCTGAATGTTTATTTCACCACCATCAGGCATGGAGGCTACCGCGTTGTCCAGAATGTTGATAAGGGCCCTC
>CAZPBZ010000197.1:0-3543 GCA_964584765.1 uncultured Thermodesulfobacteriaceae bacterium | reverse complement strand
GTAAGGGCAACACAATGAAGGGCAGCGGCCTTGGCAGCCATGATGCCGGCAGGTGCGTTTTCCACCACAAGGCACGCCTCCGGACCCTGCCCAAGGGCTGAAAGGGCAGCCAGAAATGGATCCGGAAATGGTTTCCTTCTGCTGACCTGATCTCCGGTGACAATGTGGTCCATATAGCTTTTGATCTCAGGTGGGAGGACCTTTTTGAGGATTTCCACGTGAGAGCTTGTTACCAGGGCCAGTTGCCACCCGGCTTCGCTGAGACGCCTCAGGATCTGCGGTACCTTTGGAAAAGGCTTGATCATGGACTGGTAACGGGTGGCGAATATCTCCATCTGGCGCTCCAGTATCTCATGGAACAAATCAGCATCTATGAAACGCTCATTGTCCTGGAAGATCGCCGCGGCTGTATCCGGCTCAATTGCACCCTCGTGGAGGTAAAGAAGCTCAGCAGATACTGAAAACCCCTGTTCGGACAGGGCCTCCTGCCAGGCCCTCACGTGATATGGCATGCTGTCAAGGATTACCCCGTCCATGTCAAACAATACGGATCTGGTCATGTCTCTCGGTGTATCATTTTTTTCTCAGCCAGAACGGACCTTGCTGCTTTAAGACTCTCTTCTGCCATGTGGCCTCCTGGAGAAGGCGGCACTTCTGTGCCGTATATGAGATCAACAATTTCCGCAGGATTGATTTCTTCAGCCGGTGCTGCGGGTACAAATCGGTCTTTTCCCCCATCAACTCCCCTTAGCAGACCCTTACTAAGGAGACTTTCCAGGACGCTTACTATAAACGAATCCGGTTGGTTGAGACGACGGGCGAGGCTGGTCCGGTCTGTAACCCGCCTTTCATGGAAGTCCGCCAGGGTTGCTTCCATGATGTCAAAGGCAAGAGCCAGCCGGGCGCTCGGGCTCAGCATCGTGGCTTTCCAGGGGTAACTGCGCCATACCTGAACGGCAAAGGCCATTTCCGCCCCTGCAAGAAAGACCACCCAACCCGTCTGCATCCAGACCAGGAAGAGCGGCAGGGTGGCAAAGGAGCCATAAATGGCGTTGTAACGAGCCACACCTATCTGAAGCTTTATGTAGATGACCTGTATCAGGAGCCAGCCTATCCCGCCGCAGACTCCACCTATCAGGGCAGAAGAAATATTCACCTTAGTATTTGGAAGAAACCTGTATAGTATGGTGAAAGTGGCTACCAATAAGACTATTGGCAGCATGTTCAGAAAAAGAGGTCCCATCCAGGTTGCCGGCAGCATGCCCTGAAGCCTGATCAAAAGGGCCTGGCTATGAAGAGTTGCCATTGTGGCCATGGCTGTATTTATGCTTACCGGAAGCAGAATCATAAGGGCTAAATAGTCCATAATCTTCCGGCCGATCGGCCGGCTGCTCTCTGCCTGCCAGATGGCGTTCATGGCCTGCTCGATGCTGTCAAGGACAAAGATCGATGCGATTACAAGCACCAGGATTCCAAAGGCGCCCAATGTGGCGAAGTTGGTACGGTCCACATAATCAAAGACCTGGTCCACCGCCTTTCGGAGATGGACAGTAAGGTCCTTTGGGGCCGGCTCCACTGCTGTTGCCGTGTCCGTATCAGGTTTGAGCTCAGGAATGGGTCGGGCAGTAGAGGTGATTTGTCCCTCACTTTCTTTGCCCGCTGTCACAGACAACTCAAGCTGGTCAATAAATTTATAGGCAACCTCACGCATCTGGTCTTCGGTGCCCAGGCCCTTTAACACTGCAGTACCCAGAGCGAGCATTGGGACCAGGGACAGGACCACCGTGAAGGTCAGAGCACTGGCCCGAAGGGTTATGAAGTCACGCTGGAATTCCTGGAATACTATAAGATGAATCCGTATGACTATCCGTATTAACTTCAGCCATTTTTGCTCATCAGGCTCAGGGGTTGACCAGACCCAAGCCATCAGTGAGCCACATGCCCGCCGGAGCCGGCACGAAAGACCACCTGCTGTCTGTTGAGTTTCCGGACTGTCTATATTTTTTTTATTGTCCACTACCAATTTACACTTTTTTCAAAAAAGCGTGTATTATTATTGAATGCCGATATCGAAACTGGAAACTTGAAATTTAGGTAACGCATCTACATCTTTGTGTTTTTCCCAATTTCAAATTTCAAGTTTCTTTATCCCCTTAATTTATGAACGAACTTGACAAAAGCCGCCCTGAGCCTCAGAGCCTGTGTGACTATTCGGCCTCAGTGGAAAGATATCTGCACAGACCTGTGTCAAGGGCCCAGGCAGAAATCTGGTCACTGGTGCTTACTGCCCGAGATGTGCCCCACAAGATCCTTCACTCAATATATGGGTACAGGATAGCAGTTCCTCCAGACCATGAAAATCGGGCGGCTACCGAGATTGAAAAATATGAGCATGAGAATCGGGCATGGCCTTTGATATTTGAAGCTACTTCATGGTATCCGAATGCGCAATCTACCTTTTGGACCATGCTTATACTAACCGCTGTATTTAGCATTTCCTTTTCAGAGAACTGGAAAGGACGATTGATTGCGATCGGCAGCGGCGATGTTGACAGCATTCTTCATGACGGACAGTGGTGGCGCCTGGTTACTGCTCTGACACTGCATACAGACCCTCCCCATTTACTTGGAAACATGATGATGGGGGGTTTACTAATGGTTTGGCTTTGCAGCCTTCTGGGCATTGGCTTCGGATGGGGGATCACCCTCCTGTCAGGGATACTTGGCAACTTGATTAACGCCTTGGTTCATGGGGAGGCCCATAGTTCAATCGGATCTTCTACTGCCATTTTTGGCGCATTGGGTGTGATAATAGCATTTCAGACACTCAGCGCACGACGCTTTTCTCTCAGAGACCGTGCAGTTCCATTAGGAGCGGGCTTTGCACTCCTCGGATTCTTGGGCGCCCATGGTGAGCGCACTGATCTGGGAGCACACCTCTTCGGCTTCCTGTCAGGCCTGATCCTGGGACTACTCGCAGTACAATTGTTGAAGACTTCAGGTCTTCCTTCTCTTAAAACGGACCATATTATGGGAATGATCACATGCTTTGTGCCGATCCTGGCCTGGCTTATAGCATTCCAATATTAAAATCATGTACAGGTGTCATCACAAAAGCAATTTTCGGCTGAAGACGGCTGCAAAGAATCTCAAAGTGATTGTCATGATTTATTCCTTTTACCCAGCAGAATATGTGAGCAATTCAAAAGCAAAAGGGTTCAAGCTTTATTGAATACTTCCAATTCTCACATTAATTCGCCCCACCTGTTCATTAGAGATAGACAACAGGGCCTGTCCTCTATAAAATAAAATCAATCAAGGAACCTCATGTATCTCAAGGGCAGGATTCATGTTCCGGCCATGATTAACGCTGTGGTCCTTTAACCCCAAGGGTTTGGAGACAAAGGGAGGAGTAATAGCTTATGAAAAAATGGTACAGTGTTGTTGTTTTGTGTGTGTGTTTTTTGTTCGGTGGTGTGGTTAACAGCTTTGCCGAGCTAACGGCTGAGGAATTGCTTCAAGTGCTTATTGAAAAAGGAATAG
>CAZPBZ010000196.1:896-3554 GCA_964584765.1 uncultured Thermodesulfobacteriaceae bacterium | reverse complement strand
TTCTATTCCGCAGCCCTGATCACGCACTTTGACAATAGTCTCTTTATCAGCTTGAACGGCCTCTACCCAGACAGTTTTACCTTCGCCACTATATTTAATGGCATTATCAATGAGGTTCACAACGGCATGTTCAAGGAGCGATGGATCGAATTTTGCGACTATATCTTCAGAACAAGACAGCTCAACTTCTATTTTCTTGGCCATAGCATTGGCTTCACAGACCTGGATAGCGGTTTCGAGCATGTCCTTTAGCCTGCCCTCATCCAACACGACTTTTTCTCTTTCAGCCTCCTGCTCGATCTTGGAAAGGCTCAGAAGATCTTCGATAATGGCCTCAAGGCGATCTACATGTTTGCTGATGATTTCCAAAAACCGTTCAGCGTCTTCATGATTCTCCACTGCACCATCCCGGAGATTCTCTACGAACCCCTTAATGGCTGTAATCGGGGTCTTTATCTCATGGGATACATTGGCAACAAACTCGCGCCGGATATTTTCAAGTCTCAGAAGGCGTGTCACATCATTCAAAACGATAAGTGCGCCTATTTGCTTCCCTTCTGCATCACGGAGCAACGTGCCGTGCCCATTAAGAAACCGCTCACTATCATCAGAGGACAGGACAATTTCCTTTTCAACCGCCTCCTGGCTGGACAATGCATTTTTTACAAATTGCTGAAGGACGGTATTCCTGACCACCTCCTGGATGCTCCGGTCTTGGACCTCAGCAGGATCACATCCGAACATCTTGGCAGCAGCATGGTTCATACTGATGATCCGCTCTTCCATATCTACGGCAATAACTCCTTCAACCATGCTGGAAAGCACGGCTTCAATCTCGTTTCGCTGCCGCATGACAGTATCAATATGTTCACGAAGCTCAACGGCCATCCGATTCAGCGACTCGGCAAGGGCTCCAATTTCCTCGGATTCAGCGACTTGTGGTCTGAGGTGGAACTCACCACGAGTGATGGACTCGGCCCAGATCTTGATCTGCTCAATAGGACGGGTAATGCGGCGAGAAACAAACAGGCTGAGCATCGCAGCAAATACAGCTACAACAAGGCATCCGAACGCAATCTTGATCTTCATACTCTTTAAGACCAAATCTATGTCATTCACAGGGATGGATGTGCGAATAACCGCAAGGATGTGGTTTTTCTTCTTAATGGGTATTCCCACGTACATCATATCCTTTCCCAGGGTCCGGCTGTACCGTGTAGATGTGCCTGAAGGCCCGTTCAAGGCATCAATGAATTCAGGCCTGTCCACATGATTATCCATTCCTGAAGGATCCTTCTCAGAATCTCCAACGACCTTACCAGAGGGAAGTATGATGGTAATACGGGTTGCAGCACTCTTGCCGATTTTTTTGCACAACAGGTCAACAACCTTTTCATCCAGGGGATCAAGATGTTCCAAGACCTGTTTCTCAAAAAGGCGAGCTCGTACTTTGAGATCAGAAGCAGTTTGTTCAAGAAAGAAATGCTTCAAAGACTCAGATGCATACCATGTTACAGCCACCAGAGAGATAATAGTGATCAATAGATAGGATGGATAGAGTTGCCAGAGCAACCGTTTCTTTTTTGGCATAACCCTATTCCTTGAATCGATATCCGACTCCACGGACCGTCTCGATATACTTACCGGCTGGCCCGAGTTTCCTTCGTAACCCAACGACCTGGACATCCACTGAACGATCAGTGACATGATAATCCTCACCACGTACAGCTTCGACGATCTGGAAACGGGTAAAGACCCATCCAGGCCTTCTCGCAATATAATTAAGGATGCCGAATTCCGTAAAAGTCAATTGGACAGGCTCACCATTGATGAGCACCTCGTGGCGTCCGGGATCAATTTCGAGATCGTGAATTCGAAGAACCGATGTCTCTTCTGGCTGTCCTTTTATCTTTCTGCGGAGAACCGCTCGGACTCTCGCTAACAGGATCCGCGGACTAAAAGGCTTTGTGATGTAATCGTCGGCTCCAAGTTCCAGCCCTGTTACAATATCCGCCTCTTCACCCTTAGCTGTCAGCATTACAATAGGTATGCTTTTGGTGTCGGGATCATTTTTCAGACGTCTTGTGACTTCCAGACCGTCTATGCCCGGAAGCATAAGATCCAGCACAATAAGGTCAGGATTTTCCGACCGCACGAGGCGTAAGGCCTGCTCACCTGATGTAGCGCAAGTAACTTGATAACCTTCTCGCGAAAGATTGAATTTCAGTAATTCCAGGATATCTTCTTCATCATCTACCGCGAGGACCTTTTGGATTGGCATGACATGATCCTTGGGGACCGGGAAAAAATCTACCGCCTTATTTTTTCCAGGCCCTTATTATAGATTTATATGAGGTAAAAATTTAATATATAAATAGAAGTATTAGCGTCTTATCAGGATGGTGTAAAGAATCTGTTAGCAAAATGACCGCCTCAAGAGCCTCAAGGAAAATAGTGCTTGTACCGATGAGAAAAGTGACCTGTTTTAGGATATTTTTTTTGATATTTCAATTCGTTGAGTGGGATAGACACCAAGGTTTGAGGTGAAAAACGGGAATCTGTATGTTCATTCAGAAACAGCGTCCCATTCAGCACTTGCTGGCCTTTTCCCTTGTCACCTCACTGGTTATTATCGCCTACCATGGTGTTTTCGGGCAT
>CAZPBZ010000196.1:0-886 GCA_964584765.1 uncultured Thermodesulfobacteriaceae bacterium | reverse complement strand
TGTCGACCACATAAAACGGTATGACGGCCTGTCGTTGCATACCCTGCAAAGAATTTTTCTGCAGGATTTTCCACGAGAAGAACCTCTTCTCATCCGGGATGTGAGTTATCTCATCAACGCCCAAATTTTTGGTCCATTGAACGCCGCCGGTTATCTTGCCGGCAACATTCTTTTTCATATCACCGTCAGCTTCCTGGTCTATCTCGTCTGTCTTCGGTTTTTTCCCGGCAATGTTCGACTTGCCCTTCTGTCATCGGTTATTTTTGCCGTCCATCCCCTCCACAGCGAGAGCGTGGCCTGGATTTCGGCACGAAAGGACATCCTGTATACCCTGTTCTACCTCCTGGCCTTTTACGCTTATATGTGCTACTTAAGAAAATATCGTCGCTGGTATCTTCTATCCTCCACGGCATTGTTCCTCTGTTCGTTATTGTCAAAGGCCGCCGCTATTTCATTTTTACCACTGCTGCTCTGTTATCGCCTGATAATGTGCCGGGAAATAGGCTGGAAGCGGTGCGAGCTTATCTATTTTCTGACGATACTGACGACAACCCTTTATTTTATCTGGTGGTATACCGGGGTGTTGCGGAATTTTGGCCTTCTGGCCAGCCAAACACCGCCCAGGATATGGGGTCGATGGTTCCTCCTCTCGGCGGAATGTCTCACCTTCTATATCCAGAAATTACTACTGCCGCTGCACCTGTCCGCCGTCTATGACTTTCCCGCTCCCAACCTGATATTCCAATACCCCCTGTTTCTCCTGATATCTTTGTCACTGGTGGCCATCTCAATTTTTCTGGCCTGGCGTCTTCGGACCTGCTCCAACAAAATCGCCTATTTTTTTGCGGCCTGGTTCGTCTGCGCTCTTTTGCCCTACCTTGATCTT
>CAZPBZ010000195.1:0-3559 GCA_964584765.1 uncultured Thermodesulfobacteriaceae bacterium | reverse complement strand
CTGTACTTCAAGTGCCCGACAACAAAGCAGATGCGGTGCCCTGTGAACGCTTACCTATTTACCAAGGCAGAAATGGCTGAAGATGTGATCCAGCACTTCGTCAGTAATGCTATCTCCTGTGATTTCTCCCAGGACATTCATTGCGTCTCTTAAGTCAATAGAAACCAGATCGGGGCTGACACCCTGAGAGACGCTGTCAATTGCCCTGTTCACAGCCTTGCAGGCCGTCTCCAAGGCCTCTTTTTGCCTTAGATTAGGAACTATATCCGGAGGCTCTGCCGGCGCTTCATCCAATAATTTATTTATCAGAAGCCTTGACAAGTTCTCAAGCCCTTCTCCTGTAATTGCAGAGGTCCCCACCCAAACGCTGCCGTTCGTCTCTTGCAAACGGCTGAAGATCTTGCTTGCCTGCTTCCCGGCTATGGATTCCCAGGAATGAACCTTGTCTATTTTGTTAAATACTATGAGAATTTTTTTTCGCTTTGTAAGGACATCCAGTGTTTTCAGCGCCCCGAAATCTTCCGGGCATATAGGCTCGCTCAGATCCAGCATCCAGAGAGCAGCCTGTGCAAGTTTTGCCTTTTTTCGAACTTTTTCAATACCAATTGTCTCTATTGGATCAGGGTCCGGCCGAATGCCGGCCGTATCAATCAATCTAACCAATATCCCTTCGATGTTAAGAACTGCCTCTATTGTGTCCCTGGTGGTTCCGGGGATGGAGGTTACAATGGCTCTATCCTCACAGGCCAAGGCGTTAAGCAGGCTGGATTTCCCGACATTCGGCCTTCCGACAATCAGGACTTCTGCCCCTTCTTTGTATATCTTTCCCCTTGTGAATGAATTGATCATGGCATTAAGGGGATCTCGAGCACCGGTTATTAGAAGTTCTCTGAGCTGGGTCTCTGTGATAATTTCTACATCTTCATCCGGATAATCTATGGCGACTTCAAGGGTGGCTATAGATTCTTTGACAGTGTCGCGAATTTCTTTAATCCCTTTGGATAAACATCCCTGCAATTGTTTGACCGCGAGTTGCCCCGCGGTGTCCCCGCAGGCGAGAGACAAGTCAAGCACGGCCTCTGCCTGGGTAAGGTCAATTCTTCCGTTCAGAAAAGCCCTTTTTGTGAATTCGCCGGGATATGCCAGGCGTGCACCCTGTCCGATCAGTGTCTCAAGAATACGACGTAAGATTGCAGGACCGCTGTGACATTGGATTTCCAGGACGTCTTCTTTTGTATAGCTGTGAGGGGCCTTCATCAATACGGCCAGGACCTCGTCCATAACGGTATCATCCTGTGGATCGCAGGCCCAGCCGTAGTAGAGTCGATGGGATTGTATCACTTCAATGGGCTTTGCCGGCCGGAATACAGATCTAAAAAGTTGTGCTGAAAGAGGACCGCTTACTCGAACTATCCCTATCCCTCCTGGTCCAGAGGGGGTAGCCAGGGCAGCTATTGTGTCCTCCTCTCTAGATATGTCAGGCACTATTATTTTTTGTATTGCGTTGCCTGGGCCTGGCGGGGTTGATCACGACCTTGCGCATGATTCCTTCGCCTACACTGTGGGTGCGTATGCCTTTAACGTTTTTGAGGGTCAAGTGGACCAGTCTACGCTCCCTTGCCCCCAATGGCTGAAGTGTTACCGCACGTCCGGTTTTTTGGGCCTTTTTTGCCATACGGTGCGCAAGGAGCGAGATACTCTTTCCCCTTTTTTCCCGATAGCCCTGTGCTTCCAGCTTAACCCCGGTACAGCTTTCGACCCTGTGTCGCAGAATACGGTTAACAATATATTCTAATGCATTAAGATTTTGGCCTTCTTTCCCTATGATCAGGGAAAGATCTTCTCCTGATATGTCCAGATATGGTCCTTCTTTGTCGGCCTTGATCTCTACCTGTCCTGCAAAACCGGCCTTATTCAAAAGTTCCTCGGTGATCTCCATGGCAAGAGAGATGTGTTTATCCAGATCTTCCAGAACATCTTTGCCGGGTTTGATCTTATCCTCTTCGGATTCAGGTACTTCGGGTGTGACACGATTGGCTTCAGCCTCTATCGGCGCGTTTTCTTCTTCTGGTTTTTTTTCTGCAACCGGAGGAGTGAACTCTTTAAACATGGCCTGTATCTTGGCTTTACGTCCTCCCAGTCCGAAGATACCTGTGGACCCCCGGGTAAGTATATTGATTTCAAGATCGTCAGGCTTTGCCTCAAAATATTTGCATGCAGCTTCTATGGCATAGTCTACGGTTTTGCCGTCAAATTCTCTTGATCCTTGTGTCAGTGCAGAAGATTCGTTATCTGTCATTATCTTTTATTCCACTTAG
Source organism: uncultured Thermodesulfobacteriaceae bacterium (assembly GCA_964584765.1). Classification (GTDB taxonomy): domain Bacteria; phylum Desulfobacterota; class Dissulfuribacteria; order Dissulfuribacterales; family UBA3076; genus UBA3076. The sequence continues at coordinate 1,241 of CAZPBZ010000195.1, read as the reverse complement.
TATTTATATGAAAGTCTCGGATTTTCATGCTTAGTTGTGCCTGTCTGCGGAAATGGAGTTAGTCGGTGAATTTGTTCACATAATGTTGCTGTGCGATAGTAAGCACGTTGTTAATCAACCAGTAGAGCACCAATCCCGAGGGAAAATTAATGAACATAAAGGTAAATATCACGGGTAGAAATTGCATCATGCGGGCCTGGGTAGGGTCAAGGGAAGAAGGGCTTAACTTCTGCTGTAAAAACATGGAAAGGCCCATGAACAATGTAAGTACTGGTATGCCTCCCAGGTAAGGAATGTTTACCCCGGGTATCATTAGACGGTCAGGAGCTGAAAGATCGTTTATCCACAGCATGAAAGGGGCATGACGCAGCTCTATTGATTGAAGTAATACCTTGTATAAGGCAAAAAACACCGGGATCTGCAGCAGCATGGGCAGACAGCCGCCCATAGGATTCACCTTGTAGGTTTTATAGAGCTGCATGAGCTCCTTGTTCATTTTTTCTTTATCTTTCCCGTACTTTTCCTTAAGCTTAGCCATTTTGGGCTGCAACTTTTGCATGGTCTTCATGGACTTTGCGCTTTTTTGCGCCAAGGGCCAGAAGGCAATCTTAATCAGTATGGTAACAATAATTATGGCCAAGCCATAATTGTGAATATATCGATAAAGGAATTTAAGGAAGTACAAAAGGGGTTTGGCAATTGGATCAAACCAGCCAAAATTTATGGCCTTAGAGAGATTGTGCCCCAAGGCGTTCAGGCGGTCGATATCTTTTGGTCCGAAATATACTCCCAGATTTAAGACCTCAACTCCTTGCCCTGCGCCTTTAGGAGATGGCTTGAGTGCAGTCAGCCGGCTCTCAGTCAGACCATCAGCCTCTTTTTTCTCAATCAATACATTCCAGGGGCCTTCGCTGACAATCGGGATCAAAGCTGTAATGAAATAGTTGTCACCGTAACCGATCCAATCAACCGGACCTGTGTACGTATGTTTTTCCCCGACGTCTTTCAGTTTTACTTCTCGCAACGAATCGTTGCCATAGTAGACAGGGCCTGTAAATGTAAACCTGTTTGTATTCTCGCCGGGTTTATTGTACAAGCATAACGTGCCGGGGATGGTTCCCGCCCCTGATAAATAAACAGACAGATCTATCCAGTAACTTCCCTGGTGAAAGGTGTATGCTTTTATGACTTTAATGCCATTGGGCATATTGCAGGTAAACTTTAGTTGCACTTCCTCTCCG
>CAZPBZ010000194.1:0-3564 GCA_964584765.1 uncultured Thermodesulfobacteriaceae bacterium | reverse complement strand
CGGACTCGTTTTTATGTATAAGGAACAAATAAAATGTACGGTTTAATGTCTGAGATAGTAAGATAGTTAAGTTGTTTCTGATTCGCGAAACAGTCTAAGTGTATTAATCCAAAGCGGCTGTGGCTGGGCGCAAATTCAGCGGACGATTATCATTGATAGGTAACAATTTGAAATATACTATAATTTGATGTCCCTTGCTCGCTTCCTGATATCATCTGATGCCCTCTCAAGGGCCCGGAGCACACTTACCCTCACGGGCAGGGAGGCGCATCACTTGACGCGCGTGAGGCGTTTGGGGCCGGGGAGCCTTGTTGAACTTATAGACGGCTCCGGAGTGGTAGCCAAGGCGAAAATCATCCGGGTAAATAGGACAGAAGTAGGTTTGCATATTGTGGAGGTCTCAGAACAGCAAAATGATTGCCTGCCGATTAAGCTGATTGTCCCCCTGCTCAAGGGAGATCGCATGAGATGGATGATACAGAAGGCGACTGAGTTTGGGGTTCAGACTATCTGTCCTGTAATTACTCAACATACTGTGGTAAAAGTAGATGTTGAAAAGACCGGCAGACATCTCGTCCGCTGGAAGGAGATAGCCGGGCAGGCCTTGAAGCAGTGTAGAGGAAGTCTTGCGCCGACTATCCACCCGGTAATTCTTTTGGAAGAGATTTTGGAAAAGGTCTCTTATGCCGGGGCAAAAATTCTTCTCTGGGAGTCGGAAAAGAAGCGCTCCTTATTTTCTGCTTGGAGAGACCAGGGAAACGTCACTCCTGTAACTATTATAGTTGGGCCGGAAGGAGGCTTTTCCAGGGAAGAAATTCTGGCATGTGAGGAAACAGGCTTTTACACTGCCACCATGGGTAGGAGGACACTCCGTTCAGAGACCGCAGCCATTGGGGCAGTGGCGGCCCTGGCAGCAATGATGACTTCAGGTTTGGAGGAAAAACGTTGAGCAAGAAATGCTATCATGCCCTGGTGCTGGCCGGAGGGTTTGGGACAAGGCTTTGGCCGAGGAGTCGGCAACACAAGGCTAAGCAGTTTCTTTGTATCCACAGCCAGGAGACGCTTCTTGAGCAGACTATTTCCAGAATTCGGCCCATGTTTCCCTGGGAGAGGATCTGGGTAATTACAAAACCGGCTCAGAAAGAAGATGTGTTAGCCTATGTTCCAGGTCTTATCAGCTCAAATATGCTCATTGAGCCATGCCCTAAGGGGACCGCGGCTGCAATTTCCTGGGCTACGGCCAGGATTGAGTCCATCCACCCCAATAGTCTGATAGCAGTTCTGCCTTCCGACCATCTTATCGAGGATGAGGAAGACTTCAGATGTGTTCTGGATGCCGGGCTCTCCTTTGCCGGATATAATCCTTGTCTTGTTACATTTGGGGTAAAGCCTGTTAGGGCTGAGCCTGCTTATGGTTATGTGGAGATTGGCAGGTTAAAAACCAAGATAAGGGGTAAAAATTGCTATGACGTTACGGCATTCCACGAAAAGCCGGACAGAGAGACTGCGCTCGATTATCTTTCATCAGGGGCTTTTTTTTGGAATAGCGGAATTTTTGTTTTTTCATCCAAGGTGTTGTTTGAGGCCCTTAAAAAATGGATGCCCGCAGCATGGGGGCCGCTTGAACGTATCAGGTCCCTCCCCGGCTCAAGGGAAGAAGCAGCCATGATCAGCAAATATTATGACCTGATACCGGATGATTCTCTTGATAAAGGTCTTCTGGAAAAGGCATCTAATGTCGTGGTCTTTCCATGTGATTGCGGCTGGTATGATATGGGGGTCTGGGAAACCTATTATGATCTATCGACCAGGGATAAAGACGGCAATGCTGTTGATGGACTGGTTGCCTCTGTTGGATGTAAGAATTGTCTGCTCATATCAGAAGGCAGTATCCTGGTAGCTGCTGTTGGGACTGAGGATATGGTAATTGTGGCTGAAGGTGATGCGGTGCTCGTCTGTCCAAGGAACAGGCTTGATGAGGTTAAACAGGCAGTAGAAAAGATCAAGGAAAGAGGTCTTGTGGAATATCTCTGATGAAGATCCGTGCTAATCACCTTACAGTCCTTCGGATCATACTGTTGCCCCTGCCGTATTTCTTGATCTACGGAGATATCAGGGCAAGGATCGCAGCCCTTGCAGGCTTTACTCTCTTAGGTTTTACTGACTATCTTGACGGCCTGCTGGCCCGCCGTGACGGCAGTACACCTCTGGGCAAGCTCCTTGACCCTGTTGCCGATAAGATCTTTATAGCTGTTACCCTGATCCCCCTGGTAAATCTTGGCATCCTCCCCCTTTGGATCGTGTGGCCAATTTTTTTAAGGGAATTCATGGTGACAGAGTTCCGCAGATTTTGTACAGCATCGAGAAAGCAACTCCGTGTCACTGAACTTGCAAAAATCAAGACTACTCTTCAAATGATAGGAGCGGGCCTGATTTTCATGACTGATATGTTTCCGGACAAAACAGTTCTTATAGCATTTCTGTCCGGTGCCTTTCTGGCCACTCTATTCCTGGCTGCGGCCCTTTATTGGAAGGATGGTCACCTGTCAACTCGTTTGCAAACGGCATTGGGCCTTCTTGTATTTGGGCTTGCCGTAGGGCTGTTACTTAGACCGCCCCATATTATTATTACTTATGGCCTTGTTATGCTTGGCATTACCCTGGTGTCTGGTAGCCAGTACCTCATTATAGGCCTTCCGGAATGTCTGAGACAAGGGCTGCCGGCCATGGGAAGACTTCTTGCCTCGTTAATGCTTCCGCTCTTGTCACTCGCCCTGATGCCCTTAGCTCCAAAAGAACTGAGCGGCCTGGTGGTCCTTATCGTGGCGCTTGAGTTCGGGAGCCAGGGGCTTGACATATGGGCAATGCAAGAGGGAGAAAGCGATATCTCCTGGACAAAAAGACGTATACTCATACCTGTTGCCTTGCTGTCGCTGGTGCTGGGCTGTGTGTTTTATGGGTTTAAAAGTGCGGTTCCGGCCTTTCTTTGGATTACAACCGGCCTTTGTATTTGTTACACAGTAGCTAATATCCGGATATACTGGAGAGTTGCTTGCAGGACTCATAATCTTGTTAAAGAACAGGGCACAAGGAGGTAAAAAAGCGCAACGTGCTTGATTTCCAGAAATGCTTCCATTATAAAAACAAATATGTATGCAGATTCCTGTCTAAGGCTTGAAGAACTGAATAAACCCGTAACTATCAGGGAAGAAATTCAAGAGCGCGAACGTCTGATCCTGTGTCCCCAGGCCTGTCTCAGCAGCGAGACCAAGGGAAGACTCTATCCTGTCGAGCCCTGTAATATCCGGACACCCTTTCAGAGAGACCGCGATCGCATCGTCTATTCCAAGTCGTTTCGTCGTCTCAAGCATAAGACACAGGTATTTTTATCTCCTACGGGAGATCATTACCGCACCCGTCTTACACATACACTGGAAGTATCAGAGATCGCAAGGACAATCGCCAGGGCACTCCGTCTTAACGAGGATCTGGCAGAGGCGGTGGCATTGGGCCATGATCTTGGACATACTCCCTTTGGGCATGCCGGTGAAACCATTTTAAATG
>CAZPBZ010000193.1:0-3577 GCA_964584765.1 uncultured Thermodesulfobacteriaceae bacterium | reverse complement strand
TGCAGAAAGGATCTTTTTCTTTGTCACATTGCTCTCCACCGAATTCTTCATTCTTCATTCCTCATTATTACTCAGTCCCTATAAAAACCGGAGATTATTAATCATAAAACACACATCGTTCGTTGCAAGATGAAAACAGCCATGAAAGATTTCCATTCATGCGTTAGAGCCGTCTTTCCCTGATTTCAACAAATGCGTTTTCCAGTCAGTTAAGTGTTGCACCGTCTGAACATACACTTTATTCTGTCTTTGCTGAGAACTTGCAATACAAGGAGACAAACAGGAAACCTCCCGGTTTTAGTTAGAAAGGATGGAAGCATGTTTGTAAGCGAGAAAGAGAAAGCAGAACTATACAACTTGCTTGAAAACTGGACAAATGACCCACAAAATAATAAGAGCGCCTTTTTCAAGCTAAAAGACAATCTCATGGAAAAGCAGGATGCGATCCTGACCTTTAAGTCGCGCCCCGGTGTGAGTTATTCGTTCAGGGCGAGCTCAGACAAACACGGCGAGAGCAAACTTTTTGTTATGGTTGATATCATAGATGATGATCCTGAAGACCGGTGGCTTTCAGTATGTTTTTACGGGGATATGATCACAGATACAGATGAAGCGGGAAATCTGATTCCACAAGGTCTCCTTGGGAAAGACGGCTACTGCTTTGATATTTATGAATATGACGAATCCAAGATTTCCTATGTTGAGCATAGAATTGATGAGGCCTATGCGAAAACGTTGGATTATTGATTATTTCTCAACCTTCTCCAATTCTTTTTGCCTTTCTTTTGTTAAATCCGTTTTATAGAATTCGCCGCTTTCTGCCAGTACCATAAAGAACTCAGAAGTATAATCTATTTCAATTTGCATGTTTTGCGTCCGGCACTCAAGCAAATGTCCTCCCCCTTTTTTGTCCTTAGTGATAAAATGAAGATGATAACCCGGAATATTTATCCCCTTGACATAGCTTGGGCACCGAAATCCTACAATAGTCCCCTCTACATCCTGAAATTCAAATGTCGTCTGATTTTTAACTACTTCAATAAGAGGAGAATATGGCTTAGTTTGTCTGGGAACACTTCTTGTCTTTATATACCTGAAAATCCCATCTATCTTAACAGCATAAAATATATTTTTTGTTGGCAACAAGCTGTCTAAATAGTGTTTTAATTGATCATAATCCATATTTTTATCTAATAATATTGTTTTATCGGGTTCAAAAAAAGTTACAATAGCAAATGGTGTCTTCATGCAATCATCAACACGATAGGCTATCCCATCTGCTTTTATTTGATAAAATTTATTATCAAATCCGAGCATCTCTCCGTCAAGGGCATTAAAAGTCCCTATTCCAAAATCACCGTGCTGCTTTAACTCTCTATAGGTTACATCTCCATTGTATATCCCTTCCAACAGAGCGTTAATGGTTGAGGTCTGAAACAGAATATCATTATCATGAACAGGTGAACATCCACACATACAAAAAGCCAAAAATGTTACTAATAAATAATCAATAGATTTCATGGTCCTTCCTCTTAGGCTGAGTGTCCTCGCCTGATCCATTCCCTCCAAAATAAACGACTGGAAAAGAAAAGGCCCGCGCCCACTGCCACATAGACTCCCCACACCAGGACTCCGGGCAAAGGGCTGACCCTCAAAGACATCCCCAGAAAAACCATAAACAGTATCATCCCCCAGCTTTTAAGAGAGAGAAATCCTCCAAGGCACCTGTCCCCTTCCCTGCTTAGTATCCGGGAAATTACCCGTTCTGCGGTCTTGTCAAAAATCAACCGTCCCTTCAGCACTCCAATGAAAACAGCGACGACAAGCCACCATGGATTCACCCCTGTTAAGCTCATCATGTTACCGGTTCCCCTCACAAACAAAAAAAGACCCACAATTGTCCACATAAGGCTCGCCAAAAGGACGTGTACCCTGACAGAGGCTGCGGGCTTGTGGGCCTCAAGCCAGTTCAAGATTCTTTTATACCTGAAAGACATGACTCAGGACAGACTAATTCATTCAAGCCTTTTACAAAACCCAGAGTTTTCCAAGAGGCTCTATATTCCATTTAATGGGCACTCCTCACACCTTGGTTTTGTTTTTTTGCAGAAATTCTTACCAAGGATAACCCACAGGGCATGATATTCGTTATAGAGTTCTACATCGGCAGGCAGGTGGTCCATGAAAAGGGAGCGAACCCCTTCATAATCGGCATTCCCGTCTATGAAATCGTGCCTCATAAGTGCCCTTATCGTATAGACATCCACTACAAAACTGGGAAGCTCTCCTGCATAAAGCAGGATACTGTCCGCGGTTTCAGGGCCTATACCTTTAATATCAAGAAGCATTGGCCTTAATGTCTCAAGACCCTTTGAAAACATAGTGTCCAGATTGCCCCCAAATTCATCTATCAGAAAGGCCACAAAATTTTTGAGCCTCCCGGCCTTTACATTATAATAACCGGCCGGCCGGATAATCAGGGCAAGCGACTCCCTTGACAGTTCATAAATGGCCCTGGGCCTCAAAAGGTCCTTATTCTTCAGGTTTGAAATGGCCCTTCTTACGTTTTTCCAATTCGTATTCTGGGTAAGAATTGCACCTGTGCACACCTCAAAGGGGGAGTCGCCGGGCCACCAATCCTGTGGCCCAAAGGCCGATAAGAGACGTTCATATATGGATATCAACTGATCCCCGACAGGACCAGCATATCCAGTAGTCAGACTGCTACAAACCAATTGTCAGAGGACCTTTAACTGCTTTCTGAATCGAATAACATATTCCATCAATCACTTCTTATAAAGAAAACATATACCCAGCAACCGGCAACTAAAAAACATGTCACTCCCAGAACGGCAATATCCCCAACAATCACCCCTTGGCCCTCTTTTGGAAGAGAATGGCTCAATGCAAAAAATATAGCGACAGTGCCCATCAGTACTGCCAAGGTCCTGACAAACTTGAAAAAGATTAGTAAACACAGCACAAGAATGGCCGGTACTATCACGTACGGATTGCCAGCTAAATCTATTAGATCAAAGCTTGACACGTATGAGATAATATTTTCAGTCTTCAGCTTTTCGATAATTTCAGCCCAGTCTATTGTCCAGTCCATTGAATAATCTCCTTACCAGGATAAACCAGAATAGTGCCTTCAAACTCAATTAGCTTGAAAATATTCTGTCATAAAAAGCACAAATACCATAATTAAGAGACTAATGTTACCATTAGCCTTTTCCGAAAAAACAATAACAGGGGAAACCGTTTCTTTTCTCTTAGCCCAGGAGCTGCTATTTTGTAGTTGATATGCCTTATAGTCAAATCATTTCCTTGATGATAGCCCTGGTTCTGGTAGCCGGGGCGCCGTCTGGTCCAGAACCAACTTTATCCCATGGAACCTTACTTCTTCTGTGGCTGGTAAAGACCTTGGGCTGGATAGCCCTGGTGGTCCGGATACTAAATCGGTCATATGCCACCAAGACACTCTCCCCGGTTCTTGAGAGGCTTCAATGGGCATCTTTGATTCCCTTGATAATTGACTTTTACCTGCTGGACATAAAGACCTATCTGGTATTCTTAC
>CAZPBZ010000192.1:0-3583 GCA_964584765.1 uncultured Thermodesulfobacteriaceae bacterium | reverse complement strand
TGAACGGGACATACCCTGTCAGCAGACCTCTTTATATGTTCACAAGCGGCTGGCCCGTGGGAGATACGCTCAACTTCATCAACTTTGTCTTGAACCCGGAAAAGGGGCAGAAATACGTGCGCGACGCGAGGTATGTGCCTTTGTATTAAGAGACGATTATCTTCGTACAAAAAATGAGACCACAGGCTTGCATGGACGGCACGGACAAATGGCAAAAGGTAACCAAACCGGAAAAGGCCGTCAGAGAAAGGAAGGGACAATACGCTTCTTTTTCTTCTCTGTCGCACTGACTTCCATTACAATATTAACCTTGATTGTCGTTTTTCTGTTTTGGGAAGGCCTTCCTCTCTTCAGCAAGGTTTCTGTTTACGATTTCCTGTTCGGACGGTATTGGTATCCCACTGATGATCCCCCGGATTTTGGTATCTTTCCACTGATCGTGGCATCCTTGGCTGTTACTGCTATGTCCGCTGTTATTTCCATTCCGCTGGGGGTGATGACCGCCCTCTATCTTGCAGAGTCTGCCTCTGCCCGGCTGCGGGAATGGGTTAAACCTATTGTGGAACTTCTGGCAGCCCTTCCTTCTGTTGTCATTGGTTTCTTCGGCATGGTAATAGTTGCTCCTTTCCTTCAGGAAATCTTTGATATCCCCACTGGCTTAAATCTTTTCAATGCGTCACTTATGCTGGCATTCATGTCCGTCCCGACAATATGCAGCATCTCTGAAGATGCCATTTATAGCGTACCCATAGAACTCAAAGAGGCCTCTCTGGCCCTGGGAGCTACCCAATGGGAGACCATCGCCAGGGTAATCCTTCCAGCGTCCCTCTCAGGCATCTCGACTGCCATCATTCTTGGTATGTCGAGGGCTATTGGCGAGACCATGGTAGTACTCATGATTGCCGGTGGAGCGGCCCAGTTGCCGTCCTCAATATTTGATCCGGTCCGCCCCATGCCTGCAAGCATTGCAGCAGAAATGGCAGAGGCCCCTTTCCGGAGCGATCACTATTATGCCCTGTTCGCCACGGGTGTCGTATTATTTGCTTTCACCCTGCTCTTCAACCTCGTATCCGAACACATCTCCAACAAATACAGGCAGGTTGGAGCTGCAACCCTGTAACCCTGAACCTTTGAACCCTGAACCCATGAATAAATCAATTAGTTCTCTGAGACGTCGTAAGCTGGTTCAGACCGCAATTTTTGGGCTTTTCAGGCTTTCCGCTGCCATCAATGGAATCGCATTGCTTATTGTAGTCTATTTTCTTGTGTCAAGAGGGTGGCGGGCCATTAACTGGACATTCCTTACGCAACCACCCAAGGAAGCAATGACTGAAGGGGGAATCCTGCCCTGTATCGTCGGCACACTCTGCCTGAGTCTGGGTGCCATTTTGGTGGCCCTTCCCATCGGAGTTGCCTCTGCCGTCTATCTTAATGAATATGCCCGTCCAGGCCGGCTGCTCCGTGCTATCCGTATAGGGATCAACAACCTTGCCGGTGTGCCTTCAGTGGTCTTTGGTCTCTTTGGTCTTGCCTTCTTTGTAGTATGGTTAAAAATGGGAGTGAGTATCCTTGCCGGTTCCTTGACGCTGGGAGTACTCACCTTGCCTGTAATTATCGGATCTTCCGAGGAGGCCATGAGGTCCGTTCCGGACACCTATCGGGAGGCATCCCTGGGCCTTGGAGCCACCAAGTGGCAAACCATCTACCGGGTGGTCCTGCCGGCTTCTTTGCCCGGCATCCTTACCGGTGCCATCCTTGGGATCAGCCGTGCCGCAGGGGAGACTGCGCCCATCATGTTTACAGCAGCCGTATTCTATACACCTTCTCTGCCGACTTCTGTTTTTGATGAAATCATGGCCCTGCCCTATCATATCTATGTCCTGGCCACGGCTGGAACAGAGATCGAAGCCACACGACATCTCCAGTATGGAACTGCCCTTGTGCTGATTGTCCTGGTATTGGGCCTGAATCTTATTGCCATTATCTACCGGGCACGCCTCCAGAGACGGATGTGATGCATAATGGAACATTCTCTAAAAATTAAAATAAAAAATTTGAATTTCTATTACGGTGACTTTAAGGCCCTGCATGACATCTCCATGGACATTTATGCAAATCAGGTAACTGCTTTCATCGGCCCTTCAGGCTGTGGTAAAAGCACTCTATTACGTTGTCTGAACCGGATGAATGATCTGATTCCTGTCAGCCGGGTGGAAGGGCAGATCCTGCTGGATGATCAGAACATTAACGATCCAAGTGTGGATGTAGTCACACTTCGTCACAATGTCGGCATGGTATTTCAAAAACCCAATCCTTTTCCAAAAAGCATTTTTGAAAATGTAGCATACGGCCTGAGAGTGAACGGCATAAAAGATAAGGCCTACATTGCAACCCAGGTTGAAAAGAGCCTCATTCAGGCCGCTATCTGGGATGAAGTCAAAGACAGGATTCATGATTCAGCGCTTGGTCTTTCGGGTGGCCAGCAACAACGCCTCTGTATTGCCAGGGCCCTGGCAATAGAGCCTGAAGTGGTCCTTATGGATGAGCCGGCATCCGCCCTGGACCCAATCGCCACTCAAAAGATTGAGGAGTTAATCCATCAATTAAAAAAATCATATACAATTATCATTGTTACGCACAACATGCAGCAAGCTGCACGTGTATCTGACATCACAGCCTTTTTTTATCTGGGGAAACTTATAGAAGTTGACGACACGGAGACCCTTTTTACAAAACCTAAGCTCCAACAGACAGAAGATTACATAACGGGCCGTTTCGGATAGAAAGCGAGGAAGTTATGCCCATACGTTTACAAAAAGAGTTAGAGAAACTCAAAAAGAGGATCCTTTCCCTGGGAACCATGGTTGAGGAGCGTGTCCGCATGGCTATCCAGGCCCTTGAGTTGAGAGATGCGAATCTTGCAGAGAAGATCATCGGGAGTGACTACGAAATAGATGAATTTGAAGTAGAGGTGGAAGAAGATTGCCTGAAGATTCTTGCACTGTATCAGCCGGTTGCCGTGGATCTGCGGTTTCTTATCGCTGTGATCAAGATCAACAACGACCTGGAAAGGATAGCTGATGAGGCAGTAAATATCGCGGAAAGGGTTCAGATCATTGCCAAGCGGGAAAGGCTCGATATCCCTTTTGATTATCCCATGATGGCAGAAAAGACGGCATCCATGCTCAAGAAGAGTCTGGATTCCCTTGTGAACATGGACTATGCCCTCGCTTTGATTGTTCTCAAATTAGATGATGAAATAGATGACATGAAGAATCATGCCTATGACGTGGTAAAACAGGCCATAGTTGAATACCCTGACCGCGTGGGTTATCTGATCAACCTGCTCTTGATGTGCCGCCACCTTGAGCGCATAGCAGACCATGCCACCAACATTGCCGAAGAAGTCGTCTATATGGTACAGGGGGAAATCGTTCGGCACGGAAATGTCGAACCCATTATTCCATAATTCCAGTATTCCAACATTCCAATTGGAGCGAAGCCCCTAAGTTCTTCCATCCTATCAATTTAACCAAAATCTAACCTTATAGTCATCCGGTTTTAACAAACCAGAATCATAATA
>CAZPBZ010000191.1:0-3583 GCA_964584765.1 uncultured Thermodesulfobacteriaceae bacterium | reverse complement strand
GTGGCGAACAAGGGACAGTCACTGGGCACACACTGTCCTATAAGGATTTCTCCGCAGCGGCAACCCTTGGGGCCCTGGACCTGGGGAATTTCTATATCCAGGCGCTTCGTAATGTCAAATTCTGAGAATTCCGGCCGGATGGCAAGTCCGCTCCCGGGGATAATACCCATACCCCTCCACTCTGCATCCACTGGTTCAAAGACCTCTTGCATCAGGCCCTGGGCCCGGGCATTTCCTTCCCATCCTACTGCCCTTGGATATGCATTTTCCACTTCAGCCCTGCCATATCTGACCTGTCTTGTCAATAAGATCAGTGCATTTATAATATCTGCCGGCTCAAATCCGGCGATTACACATGGTAAATGATAGCGCATTGCCAGGGATTTATAGGCATTGGCCCCGATGATGGTGCTCACATGTCCTGGGCACAAGAGGCCTTGTATTTCAAGACCTGATTGCGACATCAGGGCCTCAAGGACCGGGGGCATGAGCTTGTGCGCGGAAAAAACGGCAAAGTTTTGAATTTTCCTGCGTCTTGCCTCTATAATGGTGGCTGCCACTCCGGGAATCGTGGCCTCGAATCCAATGGCCGGAAAAACCACCAGGTCTTTTGGACGCTGCTCTGCCAGATTTATGGCATCTATTGGGGAATAGACCACTTCAATTCGCGCCCCCTGAGACCTGGCACGCGCAAGCGAACCATTTGTGCCAGGCACGCAGACCAGATCACCAAAGGTGGCCACAGTGACTCCGGGAATGCAGGCGACCCGGATAAATGCATCTATATGTCCTGTTGGGGTCACGCAGACCGGGCAACCAGGTCCGGATATGAGGTGCAGATCTTCAGGAAGCATGGAACGCAGGCCGTGGCGGAATATTGCCATGGTATGCGTGCCGCAGACCTCCATAAACCGGACAGGCCTGTCTATAATCCGGTCAAGTTCTGTTGCCAGGGAAATCGTGAGTCCTCTGTCCCTGAATTCACATAGGTGCCTCACCGGATGCCCTCTGCCGTCTTTATCAACAGTCTCAGGTTGGCCTCTGCCTCATCCCTGTCCAGGGTGTGTATGGCAAAACCCGCATGCACTATGACATAGTCTCCCACCGCGGGCCTGCGGTCAACTATATCCAGACGGACCTCCTTCTGTATCCCGCCAACGTCCACAACTGCGACCTGCGGTGTTGATATATCATCATTGTCGTTTATTTCAGTGACGCGCATGGGAATGGCCAGGCACATTTCCGGTACCTCCAATCACAACTTGCCCTAAGGACAGTCCCCCGTCATTTGCAGGAATCTGCTCTCCGGCATAAACAAAGAATCCCTCGCAGCCGAGGAGGTCCGTAAGGACTTGCAGCAAGAGGGCGTTCTGCATGCAGCCTCCTGCCAGCACCACTGTCTTGATGCCGGTCTCGTCAGACAGCCTCTTCAGGAGCTGAACGATTGACCTTGCAAGCCAGACGTGAAAACCCAGGGCTATGGCCTTCTTTGGCACCTTGTCCATGAGATCCTTAATGATTGCCTCTGCCAATCCATGTAGATCTATGACCCAAAGCCCCTTTTTTTTTCGAATCGTTAGCGGGTATACAGGTCTTTTCAGGGACATCTCCCCAGAGCACTCCCAGGCAAGGGACTCCAGCTCCATGGCCGCCTGACCCTCATATTCTGACTCAGATCTCAGCCCAAGGACTGCCGCAACAGCGTCAAAGAGCCGGCCGCAACTCGATGTAGCAGGAGAATTCAACCCATTTGCCATCATCTGTGCAACTACCCTCCTCTTTTCCTCTGGAATGGAACAAAGCGCGGCGGGCAAGACAGAATTTGTGAGACCATCAGGGCCGAACGTCGCCCAGAGAATTGAGAGACCCATACGCCATGGGGCCTTGACCGCAGCATCTCCTCCGGGTAACGGCAGACGCCCAAGGCGGCCCATGCGCCGGTAGCCTAATCTGCTTGCAAGGAACAGCTCTCCACCCCATACAGTGCCGTCCGGTCCATAACCGGCACCGTCCAGGATCACCGCCAGCACCGTCCCATCAAGTCCATGCTCTGCCATGACCGACACTACATGGGCATGATGGTGTTGTACGGCAATGCAAGGCAATGACAGTCCTCTTGCCTGCCTTGTGCTGGAATAATCAGGGTGGAGGTCGCAGACCACTGTCTCAGGCATTATCCCGAGAACTTCTTTCAAGTGCTCCAGGCCTTGTCTGAAGAAGTCCAGTGTATCAGGGACGCCCATGTCCCCTATGTGCTGGCTGAGGAATGCCTCCCTGCCCTTTGCGAGGCAAAAGGTGTTTTTCAGATCCCCACCGCAGGCCAGTATCTGAGGGAGTTTCCATGGCATTCTGACCGGCCTTGGCACATAGCCCCTTGAGCGGCGGATCATCCTGGCCTTGCCTGCCGCCACCTTGAGCACAGAGTCATCGACCCCGGCAACTATCTCCCTGTCATGGAGCAGGAAATAGTCCGCGATGCCGGAAAGGCGTTGCAGGGCCTCGTCATTTCCCATGCAGATGGGAGATTTGTATGGGTTTCCGCTGGTCATTACCAGGGACTCAGGACAGCCCCTTTGGACAAACAACAGATGATGAAGAGGCGTGTAGGGCAACATCAACCCCAGATCACTGATCCCTGGTGAGAGATTGAAAGCAAGGTCTACATCCTCATTCTTTTTCAACAGCACTATTGGCCTTTCCTGGGATACAAGAAGCCTTGCCTCTTCTGAAGATACACGACAAAGACGCCTTGCCGTTTCGATATCCTGCACCATGACTGCCAGAGGCTTTGACCTCCTGCCTTTGCGGGCCCTGAGCAAGGCCACTGATTTTTCAGAACTGGCGTCTACTGCAAGGTGAAACCCCCCAAGCCCCTTGACGGCCACTATGTGCCCTTGCCTCAATGCCTTTGCTGCATTAGAGACAGGATCGTCCGAAGGCACAAATTCTCCATTCGATCCGTGCCAAAAGAGGCTTGGGCCGCAGGTCCAGCAGGCATTTGGCTGGGCGTGGAATCTACGGTCTCGTGGATCATAGTACTCTTTAGCGCACTCTTTACACATTGGAAATACCTTCATGGAGGTACTGGACCGGTCATAGGGCATGGATTCGATTATGGTGAACCTGGGGCCGCAGTTTGTGCAGTTGATAAAGGGGTAACCATAACGCTTGTCCTCTGGGTCAAGGAGTTCCCTGATGCATTCTCTGCATACAGCCACGTCCGGGGAGATGAGGACTTTGCGCTTGCCGCCTGCCTGACTCGCAAGTATCACAAAGCCCTTCATGCCCGGCTGAGCCTCTATATGTCTCTGTTCAATGGATGTTATGCAGGCCAGACCTGGGGTTTCATCTTTAAGGGCCTTGACAAAGGCCCTGAGACTTGAACAGGGTCCTTGGGCTCGGATAAGCACACCTTCACCCGTATTACTGACCATTCCGGCAAGGCCGTATCTTAGGGCCAGACGGTAAACATACGGCCTGAATCCTACGCCCTGTACGATGCCGAAGACCTTGAGTTCAATGACATTTAGTTTCATTCTGCCTGCAGTATAATAATATCCTGTAATGTGTACTGATTTTCTTG
>CAZPBZ010000190.1:0-3607 GCA_964584765.1 uncultured Thermodesulfobacteriaceae bacterium | reverse complement strand
CTCAGGATGATGTTTGAACTTGAGCAATACCTCACGGAAATCACCGGCATGGATGCGACCACCCTTCAGCCTGCGGCAGGGGCCCATGGAGAACTCACCGGCATGCTTCTGATTCATGCCTTTCACAAAAGCAAGGGATCGCAGCGTTCAAAGATCATTGTACCTGATACTGCCCACGGCACAAACCCTGCCTCTGCAGCTCTGTGCGGTTACAATTCCTTGCCAGTGAAATCGAATGAACAGGGGATCCTTTCAGTAGAGGCCATCGCAGAGGTCATGGACGAAGACACGGCCGGTATTATGATCACCAACCCGAACACGCTGGGCCTTTTTGAAGAAAACAGCCGGAAAATAGCAGAGATCATCCACGCCAAAGGCGGATTGGTCTATTGTGACGGTGCAAATATGAATGCCGTCATGGGTTTAGTGCAAATGGGCAAGATCGGGGTTGACGTAATGCACCTGAACCTCCATAAGACCTTCTCCACGCCTCACGGGGGAGGCGGGCCGGGCTCAGGTCCTGTGTGTGTCAAAAGAGAGCTTGAGCCATTTCTCCCTGTTCCCCGCATAGTCAAGGAGAAAGAGAGATATGTTCTTTCCGGAGATTATCCTGAATCTATCGGCAAGGTACAGGCCTTTTACGGGAATGTAGGTGTTATGATAAAGGCCTATAGCTATATTCGCAGCATGGGGCCGAAAAATCTGAAAAAAGCCAGCCGGCTTGCCGTGTTGAATGCGAATTATATCAAGGAAAGTCTAAAAGGTACGTTACATCTTCCCTATGACAGACCATGCATGCATGAATGTGTTTTCTCGGATGAACATCAAAAGGCAGACAAAGTAACGACCCTGGATATGGCCAAGCGACTTATGGAGTATGGATTTCATCCGCCCACCATATATTTCCCGCTGGTTGTGCACGGTGCCATCATGATAGAGCCGACTGAGACAGAGTCCAAAGAGGATATCGATCAATTTATTGAAGCATTCAAAGCAATCGTGAGTGAGGCGAGGCAAAATCCGGACCTGCTGCATGACGCACCAAGAAGGTGCAAGGTAAGGAGGCTGGATGAGGTAACCGCGGCGCGCAAACCATGTCTTGCGGGGTAAGGTGTGGGATCATTGTCCTCCTTTTTTCCATTTTTCCAGTTTTTTGTCATAAAAAGAGATTTGGTCATTCAGGTCCTTTAATCCCCAGGCATAGACGTAACTGAAACGGGCATCGTGACCAACTTGAGAAAGAAACCGGAATCTAAGAGTGCTGAAATAGCAGAAGAAATATAAATCACGACATACAGGATAACCTTTTGAAATACTTTTTTGGGCCAATTCTAAAAAGAAGGCTTCTTCACGGCCATTAAACTCCTTTAAGAACTGCTCCTTTTGCCAGTGAGTGATGGCTTCGGGTTTGGGTTTGGGTTTGGGTTTGGGTTTGGAGGACAGGGCCTGCCCTTCGTTCTTTTTTATTAACGCCTGATGGTCTTTCTTCTTTTTTTGCCAGGGCCAAAATCTCATTATTTTAAAAAATTCCAAAAGGCTTCCCCGGATAAACGCCATTATGGTTTGAAGACTTTCAATGAACTCTACAAATACCACCAAGGGACAGCAGTGACAGTTGATTTCCTTCCGACTACATCCTTTCCCCTGTATATGACAAATCCCTTCTTAGATGTATTTCCTTTCAGATTAAGCCATGAGAGAACACTTGACTTGAACTCTCTACCGTATGTTTTTGAGCTTTTTATCTCAACGGGCAGAAGCTCTGGTCCGATATCAACGAGGAGATCAATCTCATTGCCGGTCTTGTCCCGCCAGAAGTAGAAAGGCGGTTTCTCCCCTGATACAGGATTACGGAATCCCCTTGGCAGAAGTAGCCTGACAGCTCGGAATTTCTATGTCTGCCATTTCCAGGGCAATTACAAGGAAAACGAAGTTTTTTAGCTTTACAGGATGAATATAGGATTTCCTCCAGGGCCTTTTCCAATTACAATGTCAAATATCCACCAGGGGCCAGGCTGGTCGCCAACATCACCATATTAATATTATGATGCTCTGTCCAACTGGACACTTTTCTGTTTTTGCTTTCAAGCCAAAACTTCTCAATTATTTCACTCAAGGGTATATACCGCATCAGTGTTTCAATCCGCAAATGCAGCGGATGTTTCCCATCGAAAGAGTCTGGATTTCCCTCAATCAATCCCTTCAACTTTTCAACAGCCCGTAATCCAATAGTTAATCCCAGTTCCCGAAATGCAAGACGGTAATCAGCAGGAAGCTTCAAGGAATTATTTATCACGTGGGATTCCAAACCCAGCAGGGAAGAATCCAATAAATCCACCATCAGGCCGGTCTGTTCAAAATTTTCGTTAATAATCAATTGCGCCAATTTGCATGCATCGCACAAAAGACCGCCAATACCAAGCGGATCATCTGTGGCCCAGTTTTTTCCTTTACAGATGCCGGCCATGTCAGCAATCTCCGAGTTGAGATCGGGCATAGGTTTTTCAGAATCTTTAGCTGCATTGGCCTGAAGCTGGATGTAGGTTATGAATCCGTCGAGAGGATCGTGATGTCCCATGGATTGTACTAGAGGATAGGAGAGGTCTATGCTCATTTTCCAGTACATACGTTTCTGACCGCCGGATGACGGAACATAGGTAAACCTAGCATGTGCGATTTTCGCAAGCTCTATCGCCCATATATTGTAAGTTGAATCTCCAGTTACACGGCTCACGCGATTGAGAGCATACATCCATTTCGTCAAGTAATGATAATATTGCCCATCCCGATCCCATTCCAGACGTTCGTCATAAGGATCCGAGGGCTTCCGTTCGTTAATCTTTTTACCGATCCTCAATCCCCCTTTTGTAGGATGCATTTTGCCTTCCTTCTCATCGAGGCCGCTGATCCAACCGGTTCGTGGATCGTCTTCACGGTGTCGGCCGAGTATGTTATGAGCCTGATCGACGAGGCTCAACGCGAGACGCTTGTATCTTTCATCGCTTGTTTGGCGATGGAGCTCGAGAAAGTTGCATACGGCAAAAGCGTCAGTCCACAAGTAGCGCTGTAGAACCTTTCCGGCTGTTGAAAGTCCGGTAAGATTGGCAAATTCAGTCATGATTTCCCGAATAATAGAACTGGATTCGTTTGGTTTCATCTTTTTCTAAAAGAAGAGTGTTCAATCAAATTGCATTATAAATCTTTATCCACCTAAATTCCACTCCCCAATATGTCATGAAGTGTCCCGAGAGCATCCGGTCTGGCTTGATTCGCCTGCACTTATATGAAATATCCAGACACTCGGATAAGCGCTTGACTTCCGACCCATCAGTGTCATATTATTTGGCCATTGTGAATGACCCTCGCCTAATAGGGAAGACGGTGAAAATCCGTCGCGGACCCGCCGCCGTAACCGGGGACGAAAGCCGCAATGAAGCCACTGTCCGAATGGATGGGAAGGCGCGGCAAGTAGGATAATCCGGAAGCCGGAAGACCTGTTCGTTAAAGCATAGAAGCTCTACCCTTCGCGGACCGGGGATGGAGCGACAGATAACCGAGGATGGAAAACGGCATCCCCGGGCCTACTTATAAGGCCCGGGGTTTTTTT
>CAZPBZ010000189.1:0-3608 GCA_964584765.1 uncultured Thermodesulfobacteriaceae bacterium | reverse complement strand
AATTATAAGATTACGCATAATTTACCTCCTGTTAATCCATGGTTGCTGGATATCTCTGGTCGTCGACGTACTTAGCTTCCAGGGAAGTCCTCAAATTTCTCAGGTCACTCTGGGCTGCTGAATTAAAGGCCCTGGTCCTGTAGGCAGCAAACTGGGGAATGGCGATTGCCGCCAAGATCCCGATAATTGCCACGACGATCATGAGTTCCACCAGGGTGAAACCTTTGTGTCCTACTTTTTTCATCTTGTTCAAAAATCTAAGCATAATAGACCTCCTGTATTAAATAATTATTGTGAGTTGATCCTTAAAGTTCCTGTCGGCAGTTCTTTCCGGCTTGATAAATACAATTTCACCTCCTTTAAAACTTTAATTTCCTAAGGCACTATTCCGGTTTATCCGGGTTAGGTATTTATTGATTATAATTTCTAATCGGCTCAATTTCTAAATCCCTAAATAGATTTTTTTCTAATTCCTCAATTCCTCAATTCGTTTCTTCCTGATTATGCTTTATTGCAACGTCGGTGCCACATAGCTATGTTCTGCTACACCTGAGTAAATACGCCTATTTTGCGATTTTTCTGAGATGGTAGATGCGACTTTTCGTCTTGTTCAATGCACAAAAAAAAGTCACTGATTGACAAAAATTGGTCTTACCGCAAAGAGCGCAGAGAAATATTTTTGGACACGGATTTCGACGTGTCTGCAGACAATCGGCCATGGATTTTTTAGAGAGGCCGTTGCCCGGCGAAGGATGGATTTCAACATTGGCAGTCGGGGAATGAACGATTATAATAATTAATATGACATTGACAGCCAGACCTCCCCTTGTAGAAATCCGAAATCTCACGAAGCGATTCGGAGACAGGGTGGCGGTTAAGGATCTCGACCTCTGTATATACCCCGGAGAGTGCCTTGGGCTGCTCGGCCCTAATGGGGCTGGAAAGACTACCACCATATATATGCTTCTTGGCCTTGTCCGGCCCACCTCAGGTGAAATCAGCATCTTTGGTGAATCCATCCCTGAACGGTTGAAACACGTAAAATTGAGGATAGGTGTGGTGCCTCAGGGAGACAACCTGGACCCGGATCTGACTGTATTTGAAAACCTTCTTGTCTATGCCGCATATTTTGGAATAGACCGTTCTACAGCCAGAAAGCGAGCAGATGATCTCCTCGGTTTCTTTGCTCTGAAAAATCGAAGTAATGAGATCATTCAACATCTTTCAGGTGGTCAGCGTAGGCGCCTTCTTTTGTCAAGGGCTTTGATAAATGCGCCGGAGTTGCTAATCCTTGATGAGCCCACCATAGGTCTTGATCCCCAGGCCAGACACCTGATATGGGAGCGGCTTGAGAACCTGAGATCCCAGGGTACTACTATGCTCCTTACCAGCCACTATATGGAGGAGGTGTCCCGCCTGACCAACAGGGTATTGATACTGGATGAAGGGAAAATAGTTGCACAGGGGGATCCCGTAGAAATGGTGGCAGATATGATAGGATCGGAAGTGTTTGAGGTGGCGGACAGCCCGAAAAAGCTTGACGCCCTGGAGGAAACTTTCCATTCCTGCAAAGTGGATATAGAGAGAATAGCAGACAGACTCTTCATATATACCCATGAACCGTGTGCTGAGCTTGAGACCATGGCCATTTCCCTTCGTAATGTCAGCAAACGACCGGCAAATCTGGAGGATCTGTTTTTAAAGCTGACAGGAAGGACCCTGAGAGAGAACTGATGTGGCTGCTTTTTTATAAAGTATGGCTGCGAAATGCCAGTGTGTGGCGAAAGCACGTGTGGGCCAGCTTGATAGGAAACCTGGGCCAGCCATTCCTTTTTCTGTTGGCAATGGGTTTCGGCCTTGGGAGGCAAATCCCGCAGATAGAGGGAGTTACCTACCTCCAGTTCATAGGCCCGGGCCTGGTGGCTTCGGCAGTCATGTACAGCGGTTCTTTTGAGACCATGTATGGCTCCTACACCAGACTTACTACCCAGCGGACTTACGAGGCCATCCTCATGACTCCTGTGAGCGTTGAGGAGCTTGCGCTGGGAGAAATTGTCTGGGCGGCAACCAAGGGCATCATTTCAGGGCTCATAATGCTTGCAGCCCTCCCGCTTTTTGGCCTGATTCCCTCTCCGTGGATATTGGCCCTTATCCCCATGCTCTTTTTGGAAGGGATACTGTTTGCATCCCTGGGGCTCATAATGACTGCCCTGGCCAGCGATTACGAATTCTTCAATTATTTTACTTCACTCTTTATAACGCCGCTGTTCCTGTTCTCAGGCATCTTTTTCTCCATAAGTGCCATGAATCCGGTTATACAGAAAATCTCATTAGCCTTGCCCTTGACCCATGCAGTCAACCTTTCACGTATGCTCTGTTACGGTCGGATCGGGCCTGATTGGCCTATTCATGCGCTGGTTATAACAATTTTATCCGTTTTCTGTGCCTGGGTTGCCATTGTGCTTATCAGGCGGAGGCTCATACTGTGAGGCTACGGTACACACTTAAGGGTATAGAGGCCACTAATGTCCTGGGAAATTGTCTGTCAACCGTGCTTGAACCGGGGGACCTCTTCCTTTTGTCAGGGGATCTGGGAGCAGGAAAAACAAGTCTGACCAAGGCAATAGCCTCCGGCCTTGGAATAGAGGAAAAGGAGGTGACAAGTCCTTCTTTTACCATAATCCACGAGCACCTGAACGGTCGCTTGCCTTTAATTCATGTGGACCTGTACAGGCTTGGTCCTCCTGCAGACATCACAGAGATCGGGCTTGAAGACTATTTTGATGGAAAAAACGTAGTAATCATCGAATGGGCCGAGTATCTGAAGGACACGTTGGTAGAAACGGCGCTTAAAATAGACTTGAGTTTTTTTGATGAACAAAGCAGGGAAGTGTGCCTGACCGGCAAGACCGGGATCTGGCGCAAAAGACTTCTGCTGCTTGATGACTGCATGAAAGCCTCTACGGAAAAATAAGGGCCGGAAGCCTTTTGGAATGGTCGTTGGCCTATCCCTTCATCATCTCAGCCACAGAGGGAAATCTGGAAAGATCGGTATGGGGAAGAAAGAGGGCGCCGGTTAGCTGGTTCATAAAATCTCCGCGCACATTCATCTCGAGGTAAGTTATCTTATCGCAGATTTCCTCCACCTCTTTTCTGGCATTTCTCCATGTGAGGGCCTCAATCGCCCCGGTACCTGCGGCATTTCCCAGGCCCTTAAAGCGCTCAAGGGGCACATCAGGCAACATGCCAATTATTATGGCCTTTTTGGGATCTATGTAATTGCCAAAGGCCCCTGCGACATAAAACCTCTCGATATCCTCAAATCCGATCCCAACGCTCTGGATTATCACGTTCAGTATGGTATACATGGCCCCTTTTGAACGAATCAGGTTTTTTATGTCGCTCTGACTGATATAAACCGGTTTCCCATGGCCGGTCTCATGAGGATCTGCCACAACGTAGATCCATTCCCCGCCTACCTGCTGCATCCTGGCGCTATCCCGGTCCACCACAAGCTTTCCGGTTGGGTCCACCAGTCCTGCAACAAACATGGCTGCAAGGAGATCTATTATTCCTGAACCGCATAATCCCTCCGGGGCCTTGCCGTC
>CAZPBZ010000188.1:0-3623 GCA_964584765.1 uncultured Thermodesulfobacteriaceae bacterium | reverse complement strand
CGCTGTGTTTTATTAAGATACCAGATTGAAGACCAAATTCTTTAAGATCAAATTTTAGACTATATTTTCAATGGGTTGTCCGCTTAACAAGGCAATATCGCCGACTCGGCCAGCTAATCTTCCAATCCATGAAGACATGAAACGCAAGCTGCAGAGTTTATAATGCACATCATCCTTGGCTACGAACTGGACACGGGCAGCTATCCGGATGCCCTGGGAAATGATGAAGCCAGTCAGGGAGTTGTGGTCCTTGGGCCTGCCGGCCTGGTGGGTATTTTGGAAACCCGCCTGGGACTCACACGCATCCAGACTCACCAGGCAATCCGCATTGGCCAGTATCTGAAACGGTTGAAAGAGGCCGACAATAATGAGCGGTTTTATTCAAAGTCAATTCGTGTAGATGCCTGGTCAACAGCCAAGCAAGTGCTTGCCTGGAGGGATGAGCTCGTTCTGGCAGGATGGAAGGGAGATGTCCCCGGGCAGATAAGCAATCGACTCCAGGATTTAGCCCATGTGGAGAAGCTGGTTCATCTGGAGTTTGCGCCAGGGCTCGGAGACCGCTTGCAGCTCATAATGAGCTTTCTCAAAGATCCACACAGGCTGGACATTGAGGAAATCCGGATCGTGGAACCCCTTGCTTCCTGGCCTCCTTGCTGGAGAAATCTTCTTGACGCCCTTTGCCGTTCCGGCATTCGGCTGCACTTGTTAGAAGAAACGCCTTCTCCCAAGGACACGGACCTGGGCAGGCTTCAGAAGGCCCTTATTAACGGGCGGAAGCTTTCTCAGAAAGACTTTCAGGGAGACGGCAGCCTCTGCCTTATCAGCGGGTCCAGTGAATGGGAACTTGGTCAAACACTGGCATCCTGGCTACAGGCTTATCCCCGAGAGCATTCAAAGGTCCTTATGATCCGGGGAAAAGGAAGTCCTGTTCTGGATGATACCCTGAATGCCCACAACCTGCCGAAGCTTGGTTATCAATCACGCTCTCCATGGCGCACTGCGTTGCAGGTACTTCCCTTGATCCTGTCAAATCACTGGGAACCATTTGATCCTCAGAGGCTTCTCGAAATCCTTCTCCTTCCAAAATCACCCATCCGAAGAAAGGTCGCCAGGTGTTTTGAAAGGGCCTTGCGTGAGCACCCGGGAATGAACGGCCCAAAATGGATGGAAGCATGGAAAGATGCAACAGCATATTATGAAAACGATTCCGAGCTGAAGGATCATAAAGGATCTTCCAAGGAACGGATCAAGAGGGCTTTGGAGGAGCTGCACTTCTGGCTTGGGAAAGAGCGATACGAGCCGGATAAGGGAATGCCGGTCTTGGTAATCAAGGAAATCTGCTCAAGGGTGGCGCACTGGGCGGCCTCACGAGGGGAACGGGAAGAAGACGGCTTGCTTCGTGAATCAGCCTCTCTTGCCAGGGCCGTGTCCGATGCAGTCGGCGCCACGGGTTTTGACAAGGTAACGCGGCCTCAACTGGACCGCATTCTGGATTCAGTGGTGGGCGAAGGGCTGGAACATCCGGGCGTTTATCCCCAGGCGGCAAGGTGGTCCCAGGTGATAAGTCCGGGCCAGATCAGGGGGGTGATGGACACCCTTATCTGGTGGAACTTCACTTCCCCTAATACCTCTCCTATTCATATTCCATGGACATCGGATGAGAAAAACCGGCTAAGCTCCATGGGAGTGCAACTGGAAGAGGCGCGGCACAGGAGATTGCGGGAGGTCAACTCATGGCATCAGGCCGTACAGCATACATCAGGTCACCTGGTTTTGATGGTCCCGAAAGACATTGCAGGAGAACGCTTCACCATTCATCCAATATGGGATGAAATCCGCTTCCTCCTGGAGCTTAACGAAACGGACATTAAGAAAATCCGCTTCGACGCTGCTCATATGTGGAAGATGGAAAGTCCTTTTCTCCTTGGCAGCACCCTCACCCGCAGACCCCTGGTCATGATTCCACCACCCGGGGCCCGGAGGGTATGGGTCATTCCTGATTCCAGTGCCTGTAACAGAGAGCGTGAATCGCCCTCAAGCATGAAAAAGCTGATTGAGTGCCCTCTTGCGTGGGTTTTCCAGTACTCGCTCAGGCTCTATGCAGGAGATCTGGTTTCCCTCCCGGATGGCAGCCGGATGATGGGTACGCTCGGCCATGCCGTAATTGAGACGATATTTTCCGAATCAAGTCAGTGGAAACCCCAGGATGCCGAGGAAAGAGCCCTGGAACTCCTGGACGAATATATTCCCCGAATGGCCGCTACCCTGCTTCATCCAGGCCGGGAACTGGAACGGGAACGGTTCCGCAGAGCGTTGGCAGCAGCAGTGCACGATCTCATCTCTCAGCTTGCCTCTGCTAAGCTCAGGGTCAAGGGTTATGAAGTAGAGAAACACAGAGCTCTCACGGACGCAAAGGATCTTGAGGGAAGAATGGATCTGATTCTGGAGAGCAAACAGGGTGAACTCATTGTTCTGGATCTCAAGTGGGCCGGAAGAGCAAAGTACAGGCGTCAGGAACTCAAGGACGGGAATTCACTGCAGTTAGCTGCTTACGGATGGCTGGTGGAAGGCGAAGCAGGGCAGTTCCCCCCGGGAGGTTACTACATGTTGGCCCAGAGGGAATTGATTACATCCGCCTGCACTCTGTTTCCTGATCGCTGTGTGTTTAAAGACGTAGATCATTCCATCACGTGGAAGAGGGCAGTGAATGCATACATTCATCGTATGCAGGAGCTGGAGGAGCAGGGAATCGCTATAGCGGCAGGAGTCTCTCCTGATGAAATGGCTCTGGAGACGAACGGCCATGATGACATTGAGATAAAGGCTGCTTCAGAGGACATGCTGCAATTGGATCCCCCATGTAAGTGGTGTAGTTATGCGAATCTTTGTGGAGCAAGAGGTAGACCTGAATGAGATCAGGCAGCATAGAGTTTATCAGTGCCAGTGCCGGTTCGGGAAAGACCCACAGCCTGACTGCCGAACTGGCAGAAGCTGTTGGAAAGGGAGTGCGCCCGGAAGGGGTGCTGGCAACTACTTTCACAAACAAGGCCGCGTCGGAGCTTATGGAAAGGGTGCGGCTTGAGCTTCTGAAAAAAGGCCACTGGGAGCAGGCCCAGCTCATCTTCGACGGCTATGTCGGCACGGTCAACTCTGTTTGCGGAAGGCTACTCAAGGATTTTGCTTTTGAAGCAGGGCTATCTCCTGTGCTGGACGTGATTCCGGAAGGAGAGGATCGGGCTGTCTATGAACAGTCTATTGCCGGAATCGTCGAAAGATACGCTCAGGAGATTGAACCCGTAGCGCAACGTCTGGCTGTTGAGGACTGGCGGAGTGCGGTCAAAGACATCATCAAGTCTGCAAGATCAAACAACATCGCTCCAGAGGATCTGAAGGAAAACGCCCGTTGGTCGTGGGAGAGCTTCAGGGCCCTCCTGCCGGACGCAAGGCATGAAAAGGAGGAAGGGTCTCTGGACAAAGAGCTTGGCAGGGCAGTTGCGATGGCTGTCAAAGAACTCCTTCAGATTGACGACTCGACCAAGAAGACGTCCAATGTATTGGATCAGCTTCAAAAATTCATTCGCAGGCAAAGGGAGATCAGTTCGCTGCCATGGGCTGAGTGGGTC
>CAZPBZ010000187.1:0-3629 GCA_964584765.1 uncultured Thermodesulfobacteriaceae bacterium | reverse complement strand
CATTTATATTCCGACAATTATTATTTTCAAGATCTGGATATTTCATATAAGCGCAAGCGAGTTTTGTGATGCAGCACAGAAGGCTCTTTTGAGCGTTTAGCAGACAAGCTGTGATCGTCTTTTCGACTCGGCGTTGTTCATTTATGCCAGGCCCAAATGCTAGTGCATGCGGTATTGAAAAATGGTATGTGAATTGGTTAAGTTTTGGTAACAGGAGAGCAGCATCATGGAAGTAAAAATAGGATCATCCGTACTGGAGTTGGTACAGGGGGATGTCACACAGCAGGATACCGAGGCTATAGTAAATGCAGCCAATCGCACTCTTCTGGGTGGAGGTGGTGTGGATGGTGCAATTCACAGGGCAGCAGGACCTGAGTTGCTTGCCGAGTGCCGAACCTTTGGAGGCTGCGACACAGGAGACGCGGTGATCACCCGAGGCTATAAGCTCAAGGCCCAGTATGTGATCCATACGGTGGGACCTGTCTATAAGGGACCGAATCCAAGCACAGAGCGCCTGCTTGAAAGCGCCTATCGAAGGAGCCTGGAAGTCGCCCTGGCAAAAGGGATCTGTTCAGTGGCCTTTCCTGCTATCAGCACAGGGGCCTATGGATATCCTCTGGGAGAGGCAGCTTCTGTGGCCCTTCGTACTGTTATTGGTTTTCTGCAGGCCCATCCTGAAATCAAGCTGGTTCGCTTTGTGCTGTTTAATCAGAGGGCCCTTGAAGCATTTAAAGAATCCCTTTTGAGTTCTTTGAGCAATGAGTGTAGTATATACATGTGAGACCTCTGATATGGTTTGGTTTTGTTATTGTGTGTCTATTGACACTATAATCTCCGATTCTTACCTTGCTTTGGAATAAAAAGTAACCTCTCAATAAATTTAAGTCTTTGAATTCTAAGGATATTTTAAATCATGCAACTTGAAAAATTCACAATGAAATCACAAGAGGCCCTGCGGGAGGCCCAGGGCTTGGCCCAAAGCAAAGGGCATCAGCAAATCGAGCCCGAACATCTGCTAAAGATACTGCTGAGCCAGCCTGAGGGAATTGTGCCATCGGTTCTGAGGAAAATGGGGGTTGAAATCCAGGCCATTAAAGCCGAAGTGGATGAGGCTGTAAACAATCTCCCTCAGGTGAGCGGAGCGGGTCTGCAGGTCTATATGTCGTCCACGCTGAACCAGATACTGGAAAAGGCATTTGCCATTGCAGATAAAATGAAGGATGAGTATGTCAGCCAGGAACACCTGGTTCTTGCCATCCTCGACGCGTCCCACACAAAGGCCGGCCAAGCGTTAACAGGCCATGGGGTCAACAAGGATACCTTCCTTCAGGCCCTGGTATCCATAAGGGGTAGCCAGAGAATAACCGATCCTAACCCTGAGGAAAAGTATCAAGCACTTGAAAAGTACGGAAGGGACCTCACCTCTTTTGCAAGATCCGGGAAGCTGGACCCGGTAATAGGTCGCGACGATGAAATTCGCAGGGTCCTGCAGGTACTGTCACGAAGGACCAAAAATAACCCCGTCCTCATAGGTGAGCCCGGCGTTGGTAAGACTGCGATAGTAGAGGGTCTGGCCCAACGAATAGTCTCCGGCGATATTCCTGAGACACTGAGGGACCGACGCATTATTGCCCTGGATATGGGGGCCTTGATCGCAGGGGCCAAGTTCCGGGGTGAATTTGAAGAACGGCTGAAGGCAGTCCTCAAGGAAGTAGCAGAACGGCAGGGCGAGGTCATCCTGTTTATAGATGAAATCCACACTATGGTGGGCGCCGGAGCAGCCCAGGGATCCATGGATGCCTCGAACATGCTGAAACCTGCCCTTGCCAGGGGAGATCTCCACTGTATCGGTGCCACCACAATAGACGAATACCGCAAATACATTGAAAAGGATACGGCGCTCGAAAGACGCTTTCAGCCCGTGATGGTGAATGAGTCCAGTGTTGAAGACACCATTGCCATACTCCGCGGGCTGAAAGAAAAATACGAGGTGCACCACGGAGTGCGGATAAGGGATTCATCTATAGTTGCCGCATCCACCCTGTCTCAGCGCTACATCACGGATCGCTTTCTCCCGGACAAGGCCATTGATCTTATAGACGAGTCAGCAGCAAAGCTGAGAATCGAAATAGACAGCCTTCCAGCGGACATTGACGAACTGGAGCGCCGGAGCATGCAGCTTGAAATAGAACAGCAGGCCCTGAAAAAAGAAACTGATCCGGCCTCCCAAGAAAGATTAGAGAAAATCAAACAGGATCTTGCCGACCTCAGAGAGCAGAGCGATACTCTCAAGGCCCGATGGCAGCAAGAAAAGGGGATTATTCAAAAAATCCGTGATATCAAGGAACGTATAGATCAGCTCAGGATCAATGCAGAGAGATTCCAGCGGCAGGGTGACCTGAATAAGGTGGCTGAAATCCTCTACGGAGAGATCCCAAATCTTGAAAAGGGACTGAAAGAGGAACAGGACCGGATAGAGGAGCTTCAGAAGGATGGCACCGGCATGCTCAAGGAGGAGGTGGACGCAGACGACATTGCGGACATCATATCCAAATGGACCGGAATACCGGTCAGTAAACTCCTTGAGGGAGAGAGGGAAAAACTGGTCCACATGGAAGATCGCCTGAGCCAACGGGTTGTTGGCCAGGAAAAGGCCATACAGGCGGTATCAAATGCAGTCCGCAGGGCCAGGGCCGGTCTGCAGGACCGTGCGCGGCCTATTGGCTCCTTTATTTTCCTCGGACCGACAGGTGTTGGGAAAACAGAGCTGGCCAGGACCCTGGCTGAATTTATGTTCGATACCGAGCAGGCCATAATTCGTATGGACATGAGCGAATATATGGAAAGACACTCGGTCGCCAGGTTAATCGGTGCGCCTCCGGGCTATGTGGGATATGAAGAAGGGGGTTATCTCACAGAGGCTGTACGGCGCAAGCCCTATTCTGTTGTTCTTTTTGACGAAATAGAAAAGGCCCATCAGGACGTATTCAATATACTGCTCCAGATCCTGGACGATGGAAGGCTTACTGACGGCAAGGGTCGTACTGTAAACTTCCGTAACACCATAATTATCATGACTTCCAATATAGGCACTGACCTAATTCATGAAATCAGGGACCCGGAGGAGATGGAGCGCAGGATGATGGACGCCCTTCGTCTCCGCTTCAAACCCGAGTTCCTGAACCGTGTGGACGACATGATCATCTTTCACTCACTCAGCAAGGAACACCTGCAAAGTATTGTGGATATCCAGCTCAGCTATCTCAAAAACCGTCTGCAGGAGCATAATTACGAAATTGACGTGAGCAAAGGGGCAAAGACATGGATAGCCGATGTAGGCTATGATCTTACTTACGGGGCCCGTCCTCTCAAGAGGGCCATTCAGCACTACATTGAGAATCCGCTGGCCCTTAAAATCCTCGAAGGGACTTTCAAAGAGGGAGACAATATCCTGATAGACATGGACGAAAATGGCCATGTGTCATTCCGGAAAAGCTGATCATCTTAACACATAAGAAAAAAGAGCTGTTCAGAGGTTCAGTGTTCAAGGGTTCAGGGTTAACTCTGAACCCTTGAACGCCCATAGAAAAAAGATATGCGAATTTTCTGCTTTTGGATTGGTGCAAAAC
>CAZPBZ010000186.1:0-3669 GCA_964584765.1 uncultured Thermodesulfobacteriaceae bacterium | reverse complement strand
TATAAGGACAGCACCTGCTCCAAGTAAAAACATCGCAGCAAGCCCGAAGAGCCTGTCTGCCAGTATGCTATAGGTGGCCCTCAGTTTTTTGGGTTCTCCCCGGGAGATAAAGTGCATCTTCAGCACATCCCCGCCAACACTGGTGGGCAGAAAAAGGTTGAAGTACATACCTACGAAGTAGTATCTGAGGTATGTGGACCATGGGCCGGTAAAATCAAGGGCATGGGCCAGGAAATACCAACGGATGCTGCTTACAACCTGGGAGGCCAAATACATCAAAAAGGCAACAGCCCACGCAAAAAAGGATAGATCAAGGAAAGCTGTTAGTAGATCATCCAGGTTTGTCCCTGATATAAGCCAGGCAAGGAGACAGACACTGAGACCTATCCTCAACAGAAACTTCATTGTGGCACTGAGCTTGGCCCTCACTCCAGCACCTCTCGTACTGCATATATGCGTTTGCCTGAAGATTCATAGTAGGCGCGCACAACCAGTTCTGCCAGCAACCCGATTCCTGTAAGGATGACACCTGTGATGATGAGAAGTACTCCCAGCAGGAGTAGCGGCCGGCCGCCTATATCTTCACCCAGCCAGAGCTTTACCCAGGTAAGGTATGTTTCAATCAGCACTCCGAAGCCAAAGCTTATCCCCCCACTCAGTCCAAAGAACTGGAGCGGCCTTGTGGCAAATTTCTGAAAAAAGAGCATGAGTATGAGATCCAGAAGTACCCTATAGGTCCTCCCAATCCCATACTTGCTTTTTCCATGTTGCCTCTGGTGATGGGCCACTTCCACCTCGGCAATCTTTGCCCCGTATGAGTTTGCAAGCACAGGAATGAAACGGTGGAGATCACCATAGAGCAAGAGGTTCTTAGCCACATCCTTTCTGAAGGCCTTAAGCGAACACCCGTAATCGTGGAGTCGCACACCTGTCGTACATCCGATAAACCAATTGGCCAGGATTGAAGGGAGTCTCCTTGAAACAAAAGGGTCTTTCCTGTCCTTCCTCCAGCCGCTCACTATATCGTAGCCCTGTTCCAGCTTGGATATGAGGCGTGAAATATCTTTGGGATCATTTTGCAGGTCTCCGTCCATTGATACGATTATCTCACCCATGGCATAGTCGAACCCTGCGGTCATGGCGGCACTCTGGCCGAAGTTTCTGCGAAAAATTACCACCCTGAGTTCCGGAGTCCTGGATTGCAATGTCTTTAATATGTCATGGCTCCCGTCCGTGCTTCCGTCATCTACCAGGATAATCTCAAATCTACGCCCTATTGATTTCAGGCTTTCCAGCAAACGCATTACCAGGGGCTCAATATTCGGTGCCTCGTTGTAAATAGGGACTATGACCGATATCTCTGGATTGGTCTCACTGCTGCTTGGGTATGAATTCATGGCCTTGTTGTAATTGTCTGTTTGCCGGGTTACATGTTTTTATTCGCAGATTGGATGCAGGTCAAGTGGAAGACGCTATGGTTCCTGCACGCCCGGGCAGTGAAATGCGGGTAAGCCCTCGCCTTGGTATGGAATCGGGTACTGAAAGGATGCGCCGGGCAGCATTTTCCAGGCAGAGAACATCCTTATGGTTCTTCATCAAGCTGGGAATAAGCCTGTCGAAAAAGGCCCTATAAGGTCCGCCTTCCACTTCAGCATGGACAGCAAGCACAGGCTGCGCTGCCTCTCGCAGGGAATCCAGAAGTTCCTGGGCAAGATCCGCTTCGTCCCGAATCCCCACAGTCAGAAGCTCTTCCAGACAAGGACCGGTGGTTGGTATTTGAAGGGTGTGAAATTCCTGTCCCTTGTATCGGGGGAAGCAAGGGGGTCCCTCCCGGAGGTCGCTTGCATACAGTAAGTCGAGTTGGTCCTGGACGGCAAGGCTGTTTGCTGTTGCCTGCCATCCGGGTGCGGCAACAGCCCTGGGTCTTCTGCCCAGGATATCCTCAAAGGATGAAAATGATTTATCGAATTCCCCTTTGATCTCCTCTCTTGTCATCTGATGCAGGTGATCCTGCCAAAGTCTGTGGTCCCAGGCATGGACAATGACCTCATGGCCTTCGGATGCAATCTGCCGTACGAGATCCGGAAAGGCCCTGGCTATAGGTCTGGCCGGAAGAAGAGTGCCGGAAAGCACGGTCCTCCAGCCGTAGAGGCTCGGCGCACCGGTGCGAAGCATCTTCTTGAAAAAGGCAGGGTCCCTGAATAACCTGTATATGGCCTTTCCTGAGTTGTCCGGTCCGAAGGAGAGACAAAAGGTGGCATGGATGCCATGACGTGCCAAAATTTTCAGAAGAACAGGGACCCCGTGGCGCATGCCGTCATGGGTATCCACGTCCACCTTCAAGACCAGGAGGCTCATCCCGATCTACAGCTCATCCGGATGGCCCAACTCCTCCACGACTATCTGCCGATTCTGGACATAGGCGCTTATGGTCCGGTGCAAGGCCTTCCTGAGATCGATTTTTGGCTCCCATCCCAGTATCTTCCTGGCGAGACTTATGTCCGGTACCCGATAGCCCACATCCTGGTAATCCGGCCCGTAATAGGTCTCGGCAGGGATATCCTTCAGCTCCGCCCGCTCTGATAGGTGGGCGAGGGCCGGAAATTCTCCCAGCACCTCGATCATCATCTCAGCAAGTTCCCTTATGGAGTGGTCATTATTGGGATTACCAATGTTAAATATCTGATTGTCACAACGGCCATCCAGGTTTTGCAGGACACCGAAGAGACAATCAAGCCCGTCGTCTACATGGGTAAAGCAACGTCTCTGCCGACCACCATCTACCAGATTGATGGGCTCTTCCCTGAGCAGGTGCCCCAGAAATTGTGTCACTACCCTGGAACTCCCCTCTTTAGTGGCAGTGAGGCTGTCAAGGCCCGAGCCTATCCAGTTGAACGGACGAATCAGGGTAAACTGTAGGCCGCGGTCTCTCCCCATGGCCCAAATGACCCTGTCCATCATCTGTTTGGCACAGGCATATATCCACCGTTGCTTATGGATAGGTCCATAGACCAAGGGGCTCGTCTCTTCATTGAATATCTGGTCTGGGCACATACCATAGACCTCGCTTGTGGACGGAAAGATCACGCGTGTGCCGTATTGTGCGCACTGACGGACTATGCGCAGATTCTGCTCAAAATCCAGATCGAATACTGCAAGCGGGTCCCGAATATATGAGGCAGGAGTGGCTATGGCTACAAGCGGGAGGCAGACGTCGCACTTCCTCACGTGGTATTCAATCCACTCCTTGTTTATCGATATATCCCCCTCTATAAAATGGATCCGGGAATCATTAACAAAGGCCCCCAGCCGGTCTGAAGCCAGATCCATTCCGTAGATCTCCCAGTCAGTATCTGCAAGAGTTCGACGTACGAGATGACTGCCGATAAATCCATTTACTCCAAGAATCAATAGTTTCATTTACTTTCCATTTCCTTTCAATTCAATTTTATGTCTCCCACAAGTATTTCCTGTAGGGAAATCGCATCATCAGGAGTCCTGTGCTCTTCGCTGACTGTTATCAAGCGTAAGAGCCCCTGACCTGTCTGGACCAGCCGGTCCTCACCTCTTTCCAGAATCGTGCCCTGAGGGAGTCTTGCATCTTCATGGTCCAAGGGTTCGGCGGACCAGATCATTACCTTTTTTTCGTTCAAAAAGGCAAAGGCCCCT
>CAZPBZ010000185.1:0-3692 GCA_964584765.1 uncultured Thermodesulfobacteriaceae bacterium | reverse complement strand
GAGGGCTTTCCAGAAAGTACATGATCCCGCTCCTTGAGTATCTGGACAACCAGCGGGTGACCATACGAATAGGTGATAAACGCAAACTACGCGGAGGATTGGAAAACTGACAACGGGATTTCTTTACTCAAAGCTCCAAAAGGCCATGGAAGAGCGTCTGGCCCAAAGGGATTCTGGATATGATGTCAAAGGGGCAAAACGAAATTTTGTAATTACATTTGAGCTTGTACCCGCCAGGGCCTCAAAGGGCAAGGCCATTGACGAAATTCTCCAGTTTGCCAGAGAGGCAGCAGCCGGCGGCTTGATCAGCGCCCTTTCTATAACAGACAACGCCGGAGGACACCCAGCGCTTACGCCCAGGGCCCTTGGCTCTGAGATAATGGCCCTTGGGATCGATCCAATCATTCACTTTTCCTGCAAGGACCAAAACCGTAATATCGTGGAGAGCCAGTTGTTCGTGCTTGATCGGTCCGGTCTTAAAAACCTATTGGTGCTCACCGGGGACTATCCCAGATACGGATTTATGGGAAACGCCAAACCTGTCTTCGATCTGGATTCAGTCCAGGTCTTGGGCATGATCTCCGATATGAACCAGGGGTTTGTCCTTGATTCCAAGGCGCCATTTGGGGGTGTAAAGCTGGCCCCCATGAGTTTCCATGCCGGCTGTGTTGTATCTCCCTTTAAACGCCTGGAATCAGAGCTTATCCCCCAATACTTGAAGCTCAAG
Organism: uncultured Thermodesulfobacteriaceae bacterium; assembly: GCA_964584765.1. GTDB lineage: Bacteria > Desulfobacterota > Dissulfuribacteria > Dissulfuribacterales > UBA3076 > UBA3076. The sequence goes on along the minus strand of CAZPBZ010000185.1, from coordinate 2,965 downwards.
CGGAAAGTAGCTGCCGGAGCAAGCTTTGTAATAACACAAATGGGTTTTGACATACGCAAATTCGATGAGCTCAGGCGGTTTATGGACAGGGAAGGCCTTAAGGTGCCTCTTTTAGGGACAGTATTTATACCAACGATAGGATTGGCCAGAACCCTGTGCAAGGGAGAAATTCCAGGATGTATTTTGCCGGACAGGCTTCTTGAACGTATGGAACAGGAGGCCAGGTCTGATGACAAGGAGGCGGCTCCCAGGCTGGAGCGTGCAGCCCGGTTGGTGTCAATACTGAAAGGTATTGGCTACGAAGGGGTACACCTCAGCGGCCCTGGTCTCAAATACTCCCATGTTAGATGGGTCATTAAGCGGGCCAATGAGATAGGCGATCGCTGGAAGCTCTTTACATGCCAGTTTCTTTTTCCGGAGGAGTGGAAATTCTGGTATTTCAAGGAAGACCCTGAAACCTGGCTCAACCATGATGAGCCAAACCCCGGGTCAGAGGTCAGTCTTTCTTTAAGGGACTCACTTGGCCTGAGTCTCGGACGCCTTTTCCACGAACTTGCCTTTGAACCGGGAAAACCTCTTTTTAATTCCCTGTGCAGAATGGCCGGATGGATTGATGGCTCATCTTCAAAAAGGCATTTCACCTCTTTTGAATACTGGGTAAAAGAATGGCTTTATGATTGCCGGCGCTGTGGAGACTGCGCCTTGGGGGAAATGGGATTTCTATGTCCCCAGTCCCAGTGTTCCAAGTTCCTTCTGAATGGCCCTTGCGGAGGTAGCAGAGATGGCTGGTGCGAGGTCTGGCCTGGAAGGCAGAAGTGCTTTTACGTAAAGGTATATGAACGACTTCAGAGCCTTGGTAAACAGGAAAAACTGGCTGGCCCCCCATTTCCTCCACAAGACTGGGCCCTTTACAACACATCCTCATGGCTGAATTTTTATCTTGGGAGGGACCATCATAGGATTGGTGATTGAGGAATTGGGTTTTTTCAGCGGGATCAGACTGAAAAAATTCAGTTGACAATAAAGGGCGTTGGGTGAATTCATTGGGATGATGATTGTTAAGTCTGTTGAGTCTTCATGAGGTATAATTAACATGAGTACACTTAAGAAAATCAGCCCTTCAAGACGGACAGAGCATATTGCTTATGCCATTAGGGATATCGTGCTGGTCGCTGACAAGAGAAAGGCCGCTGGTGGTGATCTTTTTTATCTTAACATAGGTGATCCTGTGCTCTTTGATTTTCACACACCCAGACACCTTATAGATGCCACCTACAAGGCAATGCTGGATGATTACACCGGGTATTCCGCCTCTGAGGGGGTGCCGGAGGCCATTGAGGCCGTGAGGCAGGAAGCCGTGGGAAGCGGCATAGAGCCGTATGAGATACTGATTACCACGGGGGCCAGTGAGGCTATTGATTTTGCACTCTCCGCCCTGGTGAACAAGGGCGAAAATGTGCTCGTTCCATCACCAGGCTATCCTCTTTACAGTGCGCTTCTCAGCCGTCTGATTGGTGAGGCCAGGCCTTATTCGCTGGACGAAGACAATGGCTGGCAGCCGGATATTAATCACATTGAGAAACAGATAGATGAAAACACTCGGGCAATTGTGATCATAAATCCCAATAATCCTACAGGTGCAGTGTATAGTGAGGACACTCTGCGCCGGGTAATAGAGCTTGCAAGGCGTTATAACCTGGTAATTCTCAGCGACGAGATATACGACAAACTTATCCTGAATAGCAAGCACCACATCAGTACAGCCTCTTTGGACAAAGAACTCCCTATAGTGACCTTTAACGGCCTTTCCAAGTGTTATCTTGCCCCTGGTTTCCGTATCGGATGGTCCATAATAAGCGGGGCGCCTGAGCTTGTGGGGGATTACACCGAGGCCATGAAAAAGCTTGTGAGGGCCAGGCTCTGCGCCTCGCACCCAAAACAGTTTGCAATATCACCCGCCCTGAACGGCAACCAGATCCATATTAAAGAGACGACAGAAAAACTGATTCGACGCAGGGACCTGACAGTCGAAAGGCTAAATGCCATTCCGGGCATATCCTGCCAGAGACCTGACGGGGCATTCTATGCCTTTCCCAGGATCGAGGTAGATGTAGATGACAAGGAATTTGTAAAGGGCCTCATCCGTGAGACCGGTGTGGTTGTGGTACATGGCAGCGGCTTTGGTCCCCTGCCTGAGACCCCGCATTTCCGCGTAGTCTTTCTTCCTCCTGAAGATATACTGAACGAGGCATATGACCGGATAGAGGGGTATATGAGGCGACATTTCAGCTAGTTTTTATCCAGAATGCCCTTTTTTACAATGTCTGGTTACACTGCAAAAAGCCCTGAAATATGATCCCGCTCAAAAATGCTTCCTGTGTTCCATGATGGCAAGCTCTTGGATAATGATATCCATGCGGAACTTGCAGAAATACTTATAGGAGAAAAAACCTCAGTGATGATTGAACGGGCAGTACTGGTGAAATAACTCGGTTATGGTCTACCAATATTCACATCTGGTGAATAGGGAACACAATAGATATTGTTACCCTGACCTGAATAGGTTCTATTTACTCCGTCCCAGATTCCGTGTGAATTCCTAAAACAAAACTTGAAGCTTGAAGGGACATTATTCACTGTAACCAGTATTCGTTTGTCAGTAGTCCGTTAATATCACTCACTCTTTGAAGTGGTATAGTTATAGCGGACACTCCGAAAAGCGTGTTATAGGAACTAGCTTTAAGGAGGTGCCCCATGGCCCAGAAACGAAAGCACTATTCGAAACAATTCAAGATTGACGCTGTTAAACTGATAACTGAACAAGGCTATAAAGTATCAGAAGCCTCACGCAACCTTGGGATTCATCACAGTTCTCTGAGGCGTTGGAAAAACCAGCTCGAAGCCGATAGCAAAGTCATCGGCGTACCGCACCAGCCGGGCCTTGGCCCAATGGGCCGGCCCGCGG
>CAZPBZ010000184.1:2410-3772 GCA_964584765.1 uncultured Thermodesulfobacteriaceae bacterium | reverse complement strand
CTGCTCTCCGCATGCCAGCCCCCCTTTATGGATTCATCTCTTGGTAAATCAGGCTGCAGACGTTGTCACAGCGTGAACTTAGACCCTGCCCACGATATTGGCTGCATTGCCTGTCATCACGGAACGCTTGAAGGTTATACCCGCGCTCAGGCCCACAATGGCTTGATCCCCATGCCATCCCACCCGACCCACATGGCCCGCGCTTGTGGAAGATGTCACACCAAGGAGGTAACTATAGCCGGCTCTTCCAGTCATTTTACCCTGTCAGGTATGATTGGGGCAGTGTGGTCTGGTTTTTTCCCTGGTGAGCAGGTGCCGACTCTGCTGGAATTGCCCATAGAAGAGCCTCCTTGTACAGAAAAGGGACTTGTTTCGGATATGCTCAGGAGGAGGTGCCTTCGCTGCCACGTTTATTACCAGGGCGACGATTACATGGGCACTACTCGTGGGACCGGCTGTGCCGCATGTCATCTGAGTATCAAGGCCGAAAGGCCTTGGGATCACAGATTCCATAGGAAAGTCCCGGATATTCGGTGCCTTTCCTGCCACTATGGAAATTTCGTTGGTTGGGACTACTACGGACGATTCGAGATGGACTATGAAGATGATTTTCGTGTACCCCTGGTTGAAGGTGAGCACATTCAAAGGCCCTATGGCATGGAGTGGCATGATATGACCCCTGATGTACACAGGACGGCAGGTATGGGATGTACGGACTGCCATCATTCAGGGCCGTGCGGAGGCAAGGAACGGGATATAACTTGTACGGACTGTCACCTGGAAGATAAAACAGGGTCTTATCCAGGACCGCCCATGGACCAGAAACGTATTGGGCACAGGCCCGAAGACTTAGGCCTTGTTGCCTGTGCTGTTTGCCATGGGGTATGGGCTGTCCAGGACCGGGGAAGGTCTCTGATCAGACAGGATTTTCCGGATTATGATGACTGGAGTTACCTGGCGATCCAGGGCAGCAGTGAGGTCGAGGCCACTGTGAAGGCCTATGTTAATTTGCCATATGAAGATTGGGTTATACCCCGAATGCTTGACAAGATAACCGGCGAGTACCGGCAGGGTCTATGGTTTGAAAGTTTCACTGAAAGACGTTGGGGCCCTGTAGAATTGGGGGAGGATGCCCACGGGTGTCTTACTGTTATTCGTCCTATCCTGGATCTCTCTTTGACTTATGTCGATTTTAGCGGTGTGGTGCGTTTTGATAATCTGCAGCCGAAAATCATAAATGACGATCTGGGTTCCGGGAATGCTACCCGCCCCGGCATTTCGCCTTTATGGCTTCCTTACTCTCCACATACCATAGGTCCGGCCGATGCCTTCAGGACAATTTATGTGCGCTCCTGGTTAAAT
>CAZPBZ010000184.1:0-2310 GCA_964584765.1 uncultured Thermodesulfobacteriaceae bacterium | reverse complement strand
TCTAACCTGAGTTTTGGCAAACACTTTTCAGACCACATGTTTTTAATGGATTATAAGTCAGACACCGGCTGGCATAACGCGAGGATACTGCCCTATGGTAACTTTTCTCTTGATCCGGCCTCAGCGTGTCTGCATTATGGCCAGGCCATATTTGAAGGACTCAAGGCCTACCGTGGAAAGGATGACAAAATCAGGCTATTCAGGGCAGGGGAAAATATGGACCGGCTGAATCATTCAGCCTGGCGTATGTGTATGCCTCAAGTGGACAAGGATGAGCTCCTTCAAGCCATCAAGACCCTTATTCAGATAGAGAAACGCTGGGTGCCAGAGGCCAAGGGCACATCTCTTTATGTGCGGCCGTTCATGATAGCTACCGAGGCCTTTTTGGGAGTGCGTCCTGCCAGAGAATATTTACTATCAGTAATATTGAGCCCGGTGGGGGCTTACTATGCCGAGGGTTTCAGCCCTGTAAAGATCTTTGTGACAGACAAGTACGTGAGGGCAGTATCAGGGGGCGTTGGAGAGGCCAAGACTGCTGGAAACTATGCCGCAAGCCTTATGGCCTCTGAGAAAGCGAAAGAACTTGGTTTTACCCAGGTACTGTGGCTTGATGCGGCAGAACGACGTTATATAGAAGAAGTCGGGACGATGAACATATTCTTCCTTCTGGAAGACGCCCTGGTCACACCTGAGCTGAGCGGGAGCATATTACCCGGTATTACCAGGGATTCAGTATTATGCCTTGCCCGGGGCTGGGGGCTCAGAGTCGAAGAACGGCCGATTGCCATTAACGAGGCCCTTGAGAAGGTAAAGAACAAGGCCCTTAAGGAATGCTTTGGAACCGGCACAGCCGCAGTCATTTCGCCTGTAGGGGCCCTATATTATAAAGGTGAAAACTACTCCATTAACGGGGGCAAGACCGGAGATCTGGCCCAGAGGCTCTTTGATGAGATTACGGGTTTGCAGTATGGGGAGAGAGAGGATGCATACGGCTGGATGGATATAATTTAGGCCCTGCGGCCTTCATGGCAGTCTCTGTGTAACCCTGCACCAGCTCATCCATGAGTTCCTGGACTGAGAGTATCTTGTTTACCCGCCACACGTTTGAGCCGCAAAATACAAAGCCCGATTTAATATTCCCTCTCTGGGCGTTTATAAGGGCCATACCTATGCAATATGGTGTATCGGGATAAGTGCAGGTTTTGATACATTTGCATACGCATCGATGAGGTCTTTTTTCCCCTGCCTTGGCCTCCTCAATAAATTTACCCTTAAGGGCCCTTCCGGGCATGCCCACCGGGCTGTTGATTATGGTAACATCTTCCTTTTTCGCCTTGATGTAGGCCTGCTTAAACTTATCAGAGGCATCACATTCATGAGTGGCCACAAAACGCGTTCCCATCTGTACCCCGGCGGCCCCCATCTGGATAAATTTGTAGATGTCTTCGCCTGTATATATCCCACCGGCTGCAATTACAGGTATAGCCCGCCCCCCTTTCTGTTCAAAGGGTTTCACTGCCTCAATGACTTGGGGTACAAGGTTTTCAATATAGTTTTCAGGGGAATCGATATCTTCTGCTTTGAAACCGAGGTGGCCTCCTGCCTTGGGGCCTTCAACAACAATGGCATCAGGGAGATGGGAGAAATGTAAATCCCATCTGCGGCAGATGATCTCGGCCGCCCGCCCTGAAGAAACAATTGGGACAAGCTTTGTGTTACAGTCTTCAGGTAAAAACCCGGGGAGCCTGAGGGGGAGCCCTGCTCCGCTGATGATGAGATCCGCACCTGCCTTTGCCGCGACGCGGACAATCTCCCCATAGTCATTAAGGGCAACCATGATGTTGACACCAATTATGCCATTGGGAACTGCTTTCTTGGCTAAGCGGATTTGTTTTTCCAGGGCTCGGTAAGTGGCACCTTGAGGATCTTTGTAAAAGTCCGTTTCGTTCATACCAATAAGGACCGATGCTATAACGCCTATACCTCCGGCCCTGGCTACAGCAGAGGCCAACCCTGCCATAGACACACCAACACCCATACCTCCCTGAATGATGGGAAGAGGTGCGGTTACATCGCCTATAGTCAGTGAAGGGGGGGCATAAGTGGTTCTTTCAGTCATGGTTGCCATTTTTAGTCCCCTTGACAAAGGGCGTCAAGTGAATGAGAGTCTGTTTATCAATTTATGGTTTTCTTGACAAGGTATAATACGCATGATATCGATATCTCTCGCCCGATTTGATTGGTCAGTTTTCAAAAAGGGCCGTTAACTCAGTTGGCAGAGTATCTGCCTTTTAAGCAGAGAGTCGCTGG
>CAZPBZ010000183.1:0-3778 GCA_964584765.1 uncultured Thermodesulfobacteriaceae bacterium | reverse complement strand
GGTGCTTTATCAGAAGAGTCTTTAGTGTCCACGCAGAAATAGCCCTGTCTCTCAAACTGAAAACGACTTCCCTGTGCCGCGTTTGCCAGACTCGGTTCCACTCGGCACGACGTCAAGGTCTCCAGGGAGTTTGGATTCAAATTGGCTCTGAAATCACCACCATCCTTTACTTCATCGGGGTTTGCTTTCAGGAAGAGATGATCGTACAGGCGCACTTCGGCCCGGAGTGAGTGGGCAGCCGAGACCCAATGCAGTGTTGCCTTGACCTTGCGTCCATCCGGAGCTCCACCGCCTCGAGTTTCAGGATCATAGGTGCAGCGCAACTCCACTATTTCGCCGGTCTGTTCATCCTTTGTCACTTCAACGCACTCTATATAGTATGCGTATCTCAGCCGCACCTCGCGGCCCGGGGCCAGACGGAAGTACTTTTTCGGCGGATCTTCACGAAAATCCTCCTGTTCTATATACAGCACCCGTGAAAAAGGCACTTTCCTGGAACCCATCCCGGGATCTTCAGGGTTGTTGATGGCCTCCAGCTCTTCCACCTGATCTTCAGGGTAGTTTTCTATGACCACCCTGAGAGGACGCAACACCCCCATAACACGTGGTGCTCGTTGATTCAGATCCTGGCGCACACAGTGTTCGAGCAACGCCACATCGACCGTGCTGTCCTTTTTTGCTACTCCGATACGCTCACAAAAGTCACGGATCGATTCCGGCGTGTATCCACGTCTCCGCAGACCTGATATTGTAGACATCCGCGGATCATCCCATCCACTGACGTCACCGGACTCCACAAGTTTCATGAGCTTTCGCTTGCTCATGATGGTGTAGCTGAGATTGAGGCGGGCAAACTCGATCTGCTGAGGATGACACTCGACGTCCAATTGGTCGAGTACCCAGTCGTACAAGGGACGATGATCTTCAAATTCCAAAGTACAGATGGAATGTGTGATCCCTTCGATGGAATCAGAAAGGCAGTGGGCGTAGTCATACATGGGATAAATGCACCACTTGTCGCCTGTCCTGTGATGTGGCATCCGTCTAATACGGTAGATGGCCGGATCCCGCATATTCAAATTCGGAGATGCCATGTCTATTTTTGCCCGGAGTATGTGAGATCCGTCCTCAAATTCTCCCGCCCGCATGCGCTCAAACAGGTCCAGGTTCTCCTCAAACGGGCGTGAGCGATACGGGCTGTCCTTGCCCGGCTCAGTCAATGTGCCGCGGTACTCCTTGATTTCCTCCGGGCTCAGGCTGCAGACATAGGCCTTGCCCTTTTTTATTAATTGAACCGCATATTCGTACAACTGATCAAAGTAGTCGGATGCATAGTAGAGGTGTTTGCCCCAGTCAAAACCAAGCCATTTTACGTCTGCTTTGATCGACTCAATATATTCAATGTTTTCCTTGCCGGGATTTGTGTCATCGAAACGCATGTGGCAGACGCCGTCCTTGTTTTCCGCTGCAATTCCAAAATTGAGGCAGATAGACTTGGCATGCCCAATATGGAGATAGCCGTTCGGCTCCGGTGGAAACCGGGTCACAACTCGACCTTCATTCTTGTTTATCCTCAAGTCCTCCGCGATGATATTGCGAATGAAGTCAAGTGATGGTTGAGAATCGGTCGTGGTCATATTTGCAGCTCCGTTTTCGTCTTTCCCTTGAGTTTTGCAAGCAGCTCCCTATAGTGATTTATAGAGTTTATTGAATATGGGAACTTTTTTGCGGTTTGATTCTAATGGTGAAGCAACAAAACCACAAGCAGACGCGACAATGAATTCACCTTTTCGTCTACACTCAGACTTCTCCCCCTGCGGAGACCAGCCAGAGGCCATTGCCGCTCTTACCGAAGGTCTTCAAAGGGGTCTTTGCCTTCAGGCACTCCTTGGAGTCACCGGATCCGGCAAGACATTTACCATAGCCAACATAATGGCCCAAGCGCAACGGCCTGCCCTGGTAATTGCACCGAACAAGACCCTTGCTGCACAGCTATTTGGGGAATTCAAGGCCCTTTTTCCGGAAAACGCAGTTGAATATTTTGTAAGCTATTACGATTACTACCAGCCGGAGGCTTATATACCTCAATCAGACACTTACATTCAGAAGGATTCCTCCATCAATGACTTTATTGACAGGCTTCGCCATTCAGCCACACATTCCCTGCTTACCAGGAGGGATGTGATAATTGTCGCAAGCGTATCCTGTATCTATGGCCTGGGCTCTCCTGAAGAATACCGGCAGATGCAGTTGTATTTGAGGGTGGGTGATGAGCGTCCCAGAGAAGAAATTCTGGCCCGGCTGGTCGTGATGCTGTATGAGCGAAACGATGTCGATTTCCACCGGGGGACCTTCAGGGTTCGGGGAGACATAGTTGAGATTTTCCCTGCCCATGAGGAAAAATACGCTGTAAGGGTCGAGCTCTTTGGAGACGAAATCGAAAATATAAGCATTATTGACCCACTTAAGGGACAGACCATAGCTTCTTTGAGAGAAACCATCATATATCCATCGAGCCACTACGTGGCATCTGAAGGCAGACTTGACAGGGCCATTCTGAGCATCAAGGCAGAGCTGGATGAAAGACTCCTGTTCTTTGAGTCTCAGAATAGACTGGTGGAGGCCCAGCGCCTTGAACAGAGGACCAACCTGGACCTTGAGATGCTTCAAGAACTGGGTTATTGCCATGGAATCGAGAACTACGCAAGACACCTCTCAGGCCGTCCTCCGGGAGAGCCTCCTCCTGCACTTTTAGACTATTTTCCAAAGGATTTTATAACCTTCATTGACGAAAGCCACATAAGCATTCCCCAGATAAGGGGCATGTACGCAGGGGATCGTTCCAGGAAAGAGACCCTTGTAGAGTTTGGTTTCAGACTTCCATCAGCCCTGGACAACCGCCCACTACGGTTTGATGAGTTTGAAAAGGCCGTGGGCCAGGTCGTTTGCATCTCTGCCACTCCGGGGCCATATGAGCTTGAAAAGGCAGGAGGAGCCGTGGTGGAGCAGATCATAAGGCCGACAGGTCTTGCAGATCCACCGATAGAGGTAAGGCCTGCCGGCACCCAGGTGGATGATCTTATGGAGGAGATACAAAAAACCGTTGCGAGAGATGAGCGGGTCCTTGTCACTACCATGACAAAGAGGATGGCAGAGGACCTCACAGAATACTTCTCCTCAGTTGGTATTCGCGTTGAATATCTCCATTCGGATATCAAAACCATAGAGAGGAGCAAGCTAATACATGGTCTGAGGCGTGGTGACTTTGATGTACTGGTCGGGATTAATCTTTTGAGAGAGGGCCTTGATATCCCGGAGGTGTCCCTGGTGGCAGTGCTGGATGCGGACAAGGAGGGCTTTCTTCGTTCGGAGCGGTCTCTTATTCAGACAGCAGGGCGGGCCAGCCGGAATGCCGATGGCATGGTGCTGCTCTATGCAGACAGGATTACCGGTTCCATGAAGCGGGCCATAGAGGAAACCGAACGCAGGCGCCGGATACAGATAGAATACAATCAAATACATAATATCACTCCGGTCACCATAAAAAAGGCCCTTAAAGACGCCCTGTCTTCCATCTATGAGAAAGAGCAGCAGTTGGATAAGCAGATATCTGAGACCCCAATCCCCTACAGAGACCTGTTGAGTATGGGAGATCTGGAAAAAAAGATCAAGGCCCTGGAACGGGAGATGAAGACTGCTGCCAAGAAAGAAAGGTTTGAGAGGGCCGCCGAGCTTAGGGACAGGATCAAAGAACTTAAGCAATCATAGAATAATGACA
>CAZPBZ010000182.1:0-3780 GCA_964584765.1 uncultured Thermodesulfobacteriaceae bacterium | reverse complement strand
CCAGAACCTTACCTATGCCTCAGAAGAGAACCGCATTCATACCAGCATCACGCAATATTTATGGGAGAAAAAGACTCTGAAAGCCCTTGCCGACGCAATAATCACGGGAGTGTCGCCCAAAGAACTCTTCACGGAAACCAGAGGTAAGGAGGCCTTCCTGATCACCATGATGCCCCTTTTGAACAAGAACAGTTGTCATCACTGCCACGGGGCAAGTCAAAAAGTGCTGGGTGCCATGGTCGTGAAACATTCTGTAACAGAGATCTACGCCTCTCTCGCTTCGGCCAGAAATCGCTTTATCGTATTTTGTATGGTGGAAATCATCGGGATCATAGTTGTCATAAACTTCCTGTTTAGTCGACTTGTAACCCGGCGCATCAAATCCCTGGCAGAAAAGTCTGGGCAGGTCTCGGCCGGAGATATCACCGTTGAAGTCTACGATGATTCCAAAGACTCTATTGGAAGGTTGACTCGGAATTTCAACCAGATGATCAAAAACATCCGCGACCGCATGGAATATGCCAACAGCCTCAGCCGGGGCATCACGGATGCCTTTCTTATGGTCGATCCTGATATGAAGATAACCTATATAAATGATGCGGCTGCCAAACTTGCCGGTGTCCGGCCTGAGGATGTTCAGGGCAAGAGGACCTGTGAAGAGGTATTCAACAGCGATATGTGCCGCACGTCATGCCCCATAAAAAAGGCCATGAGAACAGGAGAAGTTACCTCTGGTCATAAGGTCACCATGAAAAACGCTGAAGGCAAAGAAATTCCCATCATGGCGAGCGGTGCTACCCTATCGGACTCTTCGGGCAAGATCCTGGGCGGGTTTGAAATTATGCGCGATATCTCCAAGGAGGTCGAGGCAGAATCCGTGCTCAAGGATTCTTTTCTCAGGGAAGGAGAAGCAAAGAAGGAGTTGCAAAACAGGGTCGAAGACCTTTCAGATATCTTGAAGAAAGTTGCCAAAGGAGACCTCACAGTGAGGGCCGAAATGAGTGACGGAAATGATGCAATGGACCAGCTGGTTAAAAGGACCAATGAGACTATTGACCGCATGGAGAAACTTATCGAGCAGACGAAAAACGCCGCTCTCATAGTGGTCAAGGGGGTCCGGTACATCTCTGAAGGAAACCAGGAGCTTTCGCAGCGCACCCAGCAACAGGCTGCTACTATCGAAGAGACGAGCGCAACCGTGGAAGAACTTGTATCCAGCATCAACCAGAACACCACCAATACACAGCAAGCCGACAGTCTTTCAAAGGATGCGGTGGCAGTGGCCATAGAAGGTGGAAATACAGTCGAAAAGACAACCGAGGCCATGAACGACGTGGCGGAAGGTAGCCGCAAGATAGTTGAGATGATGGATTTGATCAACGAAATAACCTTTCAGACCAACCTTCTTTCGATAAATGCTGCTGTGGAAGCGGCACGAGCCGGAGAGCACGGCAGGGGGTTTGCCGTAGTTGCAGACGAAATTCGAAACCTTGCAAGAAAAAGCTCTGACGCGTCCAAGCATATTCAAGGCCTTGTCCGCGATATTATGGAAAGGGTTAACACGGGCAAAGAATGGGTTGGCCAACTGGAAAACGGATTTAATAAGATCATCCAAACCATTAAACAGGTCTCCGATTCACTCAGCGAGGTCTCCTTGGCCACGCAGGAAAGCTCAAAAGGAATTGAGCAAATTGGCCAGGGAATAGGTGAGATGAGTGATGTTATCGAGCATAATGCAACACTGGTGGATGAACTGGCAAGCGCTACAGAACAGCTCAACGAAAAAGCCACCCTGTTACAAGGCATGACCGATAAGTTCACATTGAGCGATAAGAGCTATATCGGTGTTGAAGATTCCAGTTTCAAAAAGAATACACCGATTTTAAAGAAGGAGATGAGGGGGAGTAAACCGCTTACCACAAAGCCCTTACGTGAAGAGCTGGTCACTCAGCATCCCATTGTAGACAAGTCAGAAGACTTGATAGAAGAAGAGCTGGATAAAGGGTTTGAGGAATTTTAATGTCTGAAACTCAGCAATATGTCATCCTTTCAATAAATGAACAGACGTTTGGGATTGAGATCCTCAAGATAAAAGAGGTCGTCAGTTATAGAAAGATCACACCTCTTCCCAACATGAGAGGGTTCATCAAGGGGATCATTAATCTGAGAGGTGTTATCTTGCCCGTATTTGATTTGAGGGAAAAGTTTAACCTGCCGGAAACCACATACACCCATTTCCATACAATCATTGTAATGGAGATATCGGGAAGAGTTATGGGGGTTATTGTAGATGAGATCTCTGACGTGGTGGAAATCCTCCCCGGAGAAGTTCAATCTACCTCCAATCTTCCTCCTGGTATAAAGACCGAATATATGAAAGGGATTGGGGAAAAAGAAAATAGGCTTATAGTCCTGTTGGATATAGATCGACTCTTAAGTCCTGAAGAACTCGAAATCCTGGACGCTGCCTGATCAGCATGGTGTGTTCTTATGGTGGGCAGCCTGTCGGAAAAAGAATTTGAATTATTCAGACATCTGGTCAAAAAACATGTTGGCATCTCGTTTGTTCATAAAAAAAAGGCGACTTTGCAACGAAAGTTGGCCTCCAGAGTAAATAGTCTTGGATTAGAATCATATAGCGAATATTATCGTTACCTGCTCCAAGACAAAGAAGGCGGATGGGAATTAAGGCGACTCATAAATACGATTACAGTCGACCAGACTGCCTTTTTCAGACACCCAAAACAGTTCGAGCTTTTGGTCAACGTCGTATTGCCTCATCTGGCAACCCGGAATAACACCACCAAGAAGTTGCGCATATGGTCCGCCGGATGCGCCACAGGCCAGGAAGCTTACAGTATTGCCATGGTCGTAAGCGAGATGTTTGACCACACCTGGGACATCAGGATCTTGGCCAGCGATGTTGATACCGATGCTCTCAAAATCGCTTATAGTGGCATATATCCAAAGGAGTGTATACAAAAGGTCCCGATGGAATACCTCAACAAATATTTCACAAAAGGCATGGGGAAAAACTCCGGATTCTTCCTGGTCAGGGAAGACTTAAGAAAAAAACTACTGTTTCGCAGGCTCAACTTTGTCGATTTTGGCTTTCCATTTAGGAACCCTGTAGACATTATTTTTTGCCGGAACGTGATGATATATTTTGATATAGAAGTCAAGAAAAGGCTTATAGATAATTTCTTCCACATTTTAGAGCAAGATGGATTCCTGTGCCTCGGAGCTTCCGAGTCTCTAGTCGGCGTCGACGACCGTTTTGCCTTGGTGGGTTATTTCATCTATCAAAAGAGGGGTTAGATTTTTGAACCGGTTTTACAGCCAAAGCCTAAAAAAACCAGTTATAACGCTCATGGCAGGTGAATATTTTGCCACTCAAAATGGTGAGGTACTTCACACCATTGTCGGCTCCTGCATTACCACCTGCATCTATGACGAGAAAACAAAAGCAGCAGGGATGAACCATTTTTTACTTCCGGGAATGGTTCATCCTGATGAAATCCTATCTTCTGAGGTCGCCCGGTATGGTATGTTTGCCATGGAGCTGTTGATCGGGGACCTTATTAAGTTGGGAGCACGGAGAAAAGGGCTTCAGTCCAAGGTCTTTGGGGGAGGCAATGTACTGAAATTCAGAAGGGATGACAACGATATTACCGGGTCCAATATTCGTTTCGCAAAAAAATTCCTGGAGCTGGAAGGTATTCCTACCGTAAAGGTGGATGTGGGTGGCAATGTCGGCAGAAAGATATTCTTTTTTACTGA
>CAZPBZ010000181.1:0-3790 GCA_964584765.1 uncultured Thermodesulfobacteriaceae bacterium | reverse complement strand
TAGGTTCGAATCCTAGTCCCCCAGCCATTCTTCACATTTCGTCTTTTCTATATCATTCCGGCTGATCCGGATTTCTCTATGCCTAATCAGTTGTATCAGCAGAGGAATTTATGGCCTCAGGTGTAGTGAATGTCTTGCTGTCTGAAAGACCATGGCCTTGAACTTGATTCGAATTTGCCAAGGTATACTCCCTCTCTAACATATGAGCTAATTCCTTCAGGCGTTTTTCCAGAATTCGCAGTCCGGATTTTGCCTCTTGGCAGTCCGGATTTATCTTAAGGGCCTCAACAAAGGCCATCCGAGCTTCTGCGTACCAACTGCCTTCCAGGTAATTTTCCCCTGCCATGCAGTAGGCTTCGTCAAGACCTGAAGGGAACATGGCATCAAGCGTCTGATCCAGTCCACCGCTTTTCTGCCAGAGTTTATTTATGTCTGACTTATGTTCGAGCATAAATCGTACGAGCAAAGAGTTGTCTCGCTCAGCAAGTAGCAGTGATTTCAGATGTTCAGCCGCACTCACGAAAAGGTTTTCGATCCTGTTTATTCCCCGCTGTATGTCTTCCAGTGTCTCTTCAAAGAAATGTTGGCAGTTTTCCTGCCAATCGTAAGCGGTGGTGGTGGTCGAGGCAACCTGATAGGCAGGATGATAACGATCTGCCATGTAGGCGTTTTCCTTTAGCTTCATTGCCTCATGGAATATGGCCCCAACCATCCAGTCGAAAAAAAATGGTTCTGGTTGACTGCCCGGGTCGATATCTTTCCAGAGGCGGTGGCAGTTATCCTTTAATACCCATAGTGTCCCCCGGTCTGTTTGTGTCCCT
Source organism: uncultured Thermodesulfobacteriaceae bacterium (assembly GCA_964584765.1). GTDB lineage: Bacteria > Desulfobacterota > Dissulfuribacteria > Dissulfuribacterales > UBA3076 > UBA3076. Next base: position 2,969 of record CAZPBZ010000181.1, on the reverse strand, counting down.
ACCCAATTGTCCAGACCTTCATAGGTGATGCCCGTGTCCCTGCATTTTTTTTCAATTTCCAGAAAAAAAGAGTATGAATGAATGAAGTCTCTCAATACGTTTTTTACAAAGAGGTCTTTCCGTTCCTCCAGCCAAGACTGTTTATTTTTGTTTTTCATTGTTAACCTGCCAAAACTATGAGTCCCACACCCAGCAACATTAGACTTGCTCCGGCCAAGCGTTGGGTGATCTCTTTTTCTTTGAATATAAGTTTTCCGTAAATAACGCTGAAGATCAGACTGGTCCTTTTTACGGCAATCATATAGGCCGCTGTGATCAGATGAATTGCCCACATGTGACTGAGTACCATTATGGTTTGGGCAAGACCAAGTGCCCACCAGGCGCCCCATGGATTTCGGTCGGTTTTTTTAAAGGACCACAGGGGGGCTGGTTGTTTATCATTTGAACCAAATCCATTGGTTATCCAGCGGAGCGCTCCGAGGCTCAACGGAGTGACTATTCCCAGTAACACAAAATAAAAACAGGCAAAGAATATCGGATCAGAGTGTTGAATCGCTTTTTTCCCCAGTACGGAAGTAAGGCTGTATATCCCGGCAACTGCCAGCATAAGCCTCGATCCTTCCTCTTTGGCAATGGCCTTTAATGGCTCAAGAAGCCCTTTCCTGCTGCTTTTGATATGGAGGACATAGCCCCCGGTTACAGTGCACAGTATGCCCAGGAGCCCCGCTATGGTCACCTTTTCATCCAGAACCAGCCAGCCGGTCAGTACAATGAATACAGGAGTGAAGGCGAGGAAGGGTATGCTGAGCGACAGTGGAGATACCCTGAGTGCCTGCATATATAGTAGCAAGGCAAGGATCTCAAAAGGGACCAGAAAGCCTACGGTCTGCCAGAAAACCAGATCGGTTTCCGGCCAGGATATCGCGAGGAGCAAGGGCAGCAAGAAGGGCATCGGGGCAGTGGATCTTACTATAGCCATACTGCCTGGAGACAGATGGCTAAACCGGGCCTTCAGGATAGTATCCCCTGTGGCAGTGGCCAAAGCAGTCAAGAGGGCTGCGGGAAACCAGTTCACCCGCTATTTTCCATGTTTTTTTATACCCCTTCCTGGCGTCCGGCCATGGAGCGAAGCCTGCGTATACGTTCCTGGATGGGAGGGTGAGTGCTGAACAACTTTGCAACTGACGCGGCTGTGAGGGGGTTAACGATATACATTTGCGCAGTTGCAGGGTTTACCTCCATGGGCATACGGTGATTCCATTCATCCAGTTTTTTAAGTGCGCTGGCCAGGGACATCGGATGGTTACATATTTTGGCCCCTGTAGCATCAGCCTGGTACTCCCTGCTCCTGGATATGGCCATCTGAATAAGGGCGGCAGCTATGGGCGCTATGATCATCATGATCAGTCCCCCTACCAGACCGCCTGCACCTTCATCGTCATCAGATCTGCCAAAGCCCCCGAAAAGCATGGCCCACTGGGCCATTGTGGCAATGTAGCTTATGGCGCCGGCCATAACAGCAGCTACGGAGCTTATCAGTATATCCCTGTTGCGGATGTGGGCGAATTCGTGTGCAAGGACCCCTTCCAACTCCTCGTGGTTGAGGAGCCGCAGGATACCCTCTGTGACCGCAACCGCAGCGTGGTCCGGGTTCCGCCCGGTGGCAAAGGCATTAGGGGTCTGCTGGGCTATGAGGTAAACCTTTGGCTTGGGTATCCCGGCCTTCTGCGCAAGTCCTGCTACTATAGAATGGAGTTGCGGGGTCTCTGCTTCAGAGACCTCCCTGGCCCCGCTCATCTTCAGGGCAAGCTTGTCGCTGTACCAGTAAGCAAAGAAGTTTATCACGCCGGCCATCACCAGGGCCACGATCATGCCTGAGCGGCCACCCAGTGCCCCTCCGACGAACAGAAAGAGAGCCGTGAGGGCGGCTAAAAACATAAATGTTTTAAACATATTGTACATACTGTAAAATAATTCTCCAGGGCCTTTTTATATAAATTGATTTTAGATCAATTATTTCTCAGGGAATATGTTTATCCCCCAATATGATCATTTTCCCATCTCAAGGCAAGGGGGCAGGTATTTTGCGGGCAGCGCGTCTAATCCTTGCCCTGCATAATGTTGGTGGCCTTTTCCACATCCAGTTTGCTACCCATAAAAACCGGCACCCTCTCATGGAGGGCTGTGGGCTTTATGTCCAAAATATTCTGTTCACCATCTGTGGCAGCCCCGCCTGCCTTCTCCAAAATATAGGCCATAGGAGCAACCTCGCACAAAAGGCGCAGCTTGCCCCTTGGCTTTGCAGGGTCTTTCTTGTCGGCTGGGTACATGAATATGCCGCCATATAGGAGATTTCTGTGGAAGTCAGCCACAAAAGAACCAATATACCTGGCCGCATAGGGCTTTCCCCTTTCATTTTCCTGGCTCTTGAAGTAATTCACTACCCTTTTTGTCTTCTCGTCCCAGTAACTTGTATATGCCTCGTTAACAGAATAGACCTTTCCCCTTTCAGGGACCGTGATATCCCGGTGAGATAGGAGAAATTCCCCTACTGACGGGTCAAGGGTAAAGCCATTCACTCCTTTGCCTGTAGTATAGACAAGCATTGTGCTGGGACCGTAAATGAAGTAGCCTGCCGCCACTTGCTCAGACCCGCGCCGGAGGAAGTCGTCAAGGGTGATATAAGGCCTGTCACTAACCTTTCGATGGATTGAGAAGATCGTGCCGATGTTGACATTTACGTCGATGTTGGATGAGCCGTCTAGGGGATCAAAGATCAGGAGGTAGTCTTCCTGAGGCATGTCTTCCGGGACCGTTATGATGTCGGCGTTTTCTTCAGAGGACATGGCACAGACGACACCAGATCGCTCCATCCTGTAAATGATTACGTGGTTTGCGAAATCGTCCAGCTTGCGTACGCGTTCCCCCTGCACATTGATATCACCCGTGAGACCCAGGATGTCCACAAG
>CAZPBZ010000180.1:0-3813 GCA_964584765.1 uncultured Thermodesulfobacteriaceae bacterium | reverse complement strand
TCGCATCTGCAGCACCCTGTGAACGCTTACAGTGCGGAATCAATCTTCTATGCTGAGATAAGGTATTAGCGCCCATCTCGGCTCAATAAAGTAATTACACCACTGACTGACAGAGTCCCTCAGCTCTCTGTCCGCGGTGATTAAAAAGAGCTTTGTGTCAGGGTTATCCGCATTGAGTTCCCCCATACGGGACTGGATGTACCGATCCGCTCTCTGGGCCTCGAATCTGGCATCTGTATAAACCACTATCAGGTGGCCCCGCTCCTCTATCCAGTGGCGCTCTTCCTGGCCGTCAAAGACAAGTTCCACCCTTTCCCAGTCCTTTGCCCTTAACTCCCAGAGCTCAATAAAGCGATTTCGTGCCTTGGTAAAGTTCTGGCTGTCAAGTGTTGCCCATTCGGCAGAGGACTTTATTGCATTATAGCCATCAACCAGCAGAATGGACTTTGAGCACAGATCGTGGTGCCTCAATACAAAGGCTGAAAGGTTTGAAATATCATCTACTTGATGGGGGAGGATGCGTACAGGCGGATGCTTGGCCAGCATGCCTGCCTGCCATATCTTTCTCCTTTCGGCCAAAAGTTTACTGATGTGGCGGTGCAAAAAGGCCTTTTCCTCTTCATTGAGTAATGACTCAATGGGTGGACGATCCAGCTCTGTCAACAATGCCTCAAGCTGCCTGATTCCTTCCTCATTCACCTTGAAGGACCTTGCCTGCCCAAGGAGGCTTCCTGCCAAAGGCGAGCAGGCTTCTTCCGCACCTGGAAGCATCTGTCTCCAGTGGGCAATCTCAAGTTGCAGGTCCTTTCTGGCTTTCAGTAATGACGGGGCTGGGACAAGGACATCTGCCAGAGCCCTTTCAACCTCCTCGTGCTTGGATTCAAGCTTTTTAAGCTTGGCGATCACCCTGGAACGAGCACCGTACCTGGCATCCAGATGGCTTTGGGCAGTAAGGGCCCTTTCCACCCTTTTCAAGAGGTCTTTGCTTCCACCTTCTTTCATGGAGTCTTTCCACAGTTCTTCCTCACACATGTCACAGTTACAGAACTCCCGGTAAAAACCGGCGACCCTTGCCCCAACCTCTGACTCCATTTCAGTCTCATAGACCTTTATATGTCTTGACTGCTCTTTCACCTTTTCTTTGAGTTTACTGATAGAGGATTCCTGTTCCAGGCACTTGGCCTCAAGCTCCCCGATTCCGGCCTCCAGCTTTTTTCTTGCCTTTTTTTGTTTTACTTCATCCTGCTCTGTCCTCTGCAGCTTGGCTGATATATCTTCAAGCCTGATTCGCAGATTTTCCAATGCCTCTATCTCTGAAGCATCTCTGAACTCCTGAGACCCCAAGAGCTCTGAGAACTCAGCCCATGCCTCCGGCAACAACTCCTTGGAACCGGTCAGTTCTCCTGTCCATATGGACCTTGTCTTTAAGGCCTTCTCACCTCTCCTGGCCAGACCCAGACGGTCGTCCAGGGCAAATGCAACAGCCAGGGCAGGGTCCCCGGTTCCCCTTATGAGCTCTCTCCAGTTGATTTCCAGCCAGATCTCGTCGTGTGCGTCAATGACCTCCGCCCATCTGAACCACCTGCCATGTGGAAAGGATAGGATGAAAAAGGCGCTTCTTGCCCACCTTGAGGACACAAGAAGTGATACCAGCCTTGCGGAAATGGCCTGCTTGATGCCGGGCTTCTTTATTGAATTAGGGGAAATTCTGAATCCGGAGAGTGCGACCTGGCCTTCCGGGTTTTGCTGTACAGCCTGGGCAAACCGAGAAAAGACCTGGGGAGAAAGTTGAGAAAGCAGCCAACTTGACGCTTCCTCACTCAGTTGAGGCGGTTCCCAATCATCAAAGATCTCAAGGGCTGACTGTTCTGACATACGCCTTAATCAAAACCTCTTTCTACTGTCCAACAACAACGTCACCGGACCATCATTAACCAGATGTACCTTCATGTGGGCCTGAAAACGACCGGTTTTCACCTCAACACCCTTGGCCCTGATCATATCAGCCACAAGCTCGTAGAGTCTATTGGCCTCGTCAGGAGCGGCGGCCTTGACAAATGACGGCCTTCTTCCCTTCCTGCAATCTGCGCATAGAGTAAACTGTGACACCAGAAGCAGTTCTCCGCCAATATCAGCAAATGAGAGATTAAGCCGGCCATCCTGGTCATCAAAGACCCTGAGGTTTGCACATTTCTCCGATATAAAGGCCGCATCAACATCGGTGTCTTCTGATTCCACTCCAAGCAGCACAAGGGCTCCCTTACCGATGCGCCCCACAATCTCATTGTTTACCTCAACCCGGGCCTCACTGACCCTTTGCCAAACTGCTATCATGATTACTTTTTCATAACTAAGTTAAGCGGTTAGCTTTTAGCCATTAGGGTTTAGCTTTAAAAAATCAAGGTATTACGTTAATTTGTAATAGCAAAACATCCTTTAATCATAAAACTAATAGCTAACCGCTAAATGCTAATTGCTCAATTTAGGTCATAACAGGTTATAATGGTCTCAAAGAAACAATAACAGCATAAAACTATGGCTCAAAACCTAAAAAAATCAGAATTACATCTACCAGAAATCTCACCTGAAGTCACGGAGAGCTGTCTCAGGGATCACGATATCAAGATCCTCCAGCCCAGGCATGGTTACCGTTTTTCCGTAGATTCATTATTGCTTGCGGACTTTGCAAGAATTAGAAAGTTCGATCATATTCTGGACATTGGCACAGGATGCGGGGTCATATCCCTGGTCCTTGCCAAAAAGCACAGCAATGTAAAAATAGTAGCGCTTGAGATACAGAAAGATCTTGCTGGGATCGCAGAAAAAAATATCCGTTTGAACCATCTGGATGGACAAATCGCATTATATGAATCGGACTTAAATAGAATACCTGAGTTATTTTCTGCAGGCAGTTTTGACTACGTAGTGACTAACCCGCCTTACAGGTCTCCGGTATCCGGCAGACTGTGTAAGAATTCCCAGGAGGCCCTTGCAAGGCACGAGATACTGACAGACCTTGACCAGATACTATCTGCAGCCCGTTATGCTCTCCACCCTGGAGGCCGGGTAAGCCTTATCTATTCTGCTGACCGAGCTGCCAAACTTTTGGCCGGCATGCATGAGCTGAGCCTTGAACCTAAGAGATTGAGAATGATTCACCCCGACCCGAATCTACCTGCCAAACTGATCCTGGTTGAAGGATGTAAAGATGCAGGGGAAGAGCTCACGGTTTTGCCCCCGATTTTTCTAAACCGCCCATGAAATAATTCATAGAGGTTCAAGGGTTCAAGGGTTCAAGGTTGCTTTTCTTTCGTTCAGAATATTTCAGGTAATGGTTCGTTATTGCCTGCCTTAACTCCTGATCCCGGACAGGTTCCATTATTTCATTTGCAGCATCCAATGCACGTTTAGGAAATTGGACCTTTCCTTTTTTCAGCAGGTCTTTCTTCGGTATCTTATGGGAAATCCACCGGGATCTGACCTCTGCCACGTCACCCAAAACAAACCTGATATCCTTAATATTGGCCCCGGACGGTAAGCGTGCATTCAGCCCATCAATAAAGAGCTGCCTTTGAAAGCAGAGCTGCTGCATCCAAACTGAATCAGAGACCACGACTACCAGAATGTCTCGCTCCGTGAAGCGTTCCGGCCACGCATGGATCGAAACCTGGGGACCTACGATCTCCTCCCAGTCATCCCAAATCATTCCTCTCGATAGCCTGGCCCTCCATCCGTATCTAAGGGCAAGATCCTTTACTATTCCAGTAACATTGGATGGCATCTTATCAGAATCTTCTTTTTTCATTTTCTGCC